>JAPYOO010000004.1 GCA_029938135.1 Bermanella sp.
TACAATAAATTGGTCCGCCCTACAGGATTCGAACCTGTGACCTGCGCCTTCGGAGGGCACCACTCTATCCAGCTGAGCTAAGGGCGGATCATAAAGAGCCTGCATATTTTAACTGATGCTCTCAGTGGCCCTATTTGAATGACGTCACCTTGGAAAGGGCGCACTCTATCTAGCTTTTTAGTGGGCAGTTTAGCAATCGCAAATATTGGACTATGGTTAATCCAAGCGTCTACGAAGGGCGCTATAATACGAATTAGCTTGATCGGCGTCTATGCAAGTCATTGATTTTTTACAAAAAGATCGACTTTCGTTTCTAGACTTCGCGAATTATGGGTATAATCGCCTCGATTGTAAATATTGACGCCTATAGAGAGAGAAATACGCGTGACTAAAATAATGACTTCTATGATGGTTTTAGCTTTAAGTGCCCTTTTTTCAGTGGCCAACGCTAATACTGCAGACGCAAAAATAGCTGAACGTATCGCTCCAGTGGGCGCAGTATGTATTGAAGGCACTGAATGTGCAGCGGCCGGTAAAGCGGCCGCGGTAGCCAGCGGCCCTCGCTCAGGTTCTGACGTATACGGTACTTACTGTGCAGCTTGTCACGGTACTGGCGCAATGGGTGCTCCAAAATCTGGCGATAGTGCCGTTTGGAAAAGCCGTTTAGCCAAGGGTTTTGATAAGACTCTAGCTAACGCACTTAACGGCATTAACATGATGCCGCCTAAAGGTACGTGTGGTGACTGTTCTGAAGCTGAGCTAGGTAACGCCATTAAGCACATGAGCAAGTAATTGCTCTAGCCTGCGATAGCCACAAAAAAGCCGACAACTATGTCGGCTTTTTTTATGCCCAGGGATGGCAAGGAGCGCATATGTTCAGACGGTATCTTAAACTTGCGGCAACTAGCGTGAGACAAATGCTGCTTATTTACCCATCAAGTTTTTAAGCGCCGCCAGTCCAGATGCGCCAGTGGCCTTCTTTTCTTCTTGGCTGGCCTCGGCAAAACCGATGCGTTGCAGATCATCCTGTGGAATCTCTTCAAGAAAACGGCTGGGTGTGGGCTCAAACTGCTCGCCATATTGCTTGCGCTTGGCGGTCAGCGTGAGCGTCAGGTTAAGCTTGGCGCGAGTGATGCCCACATACATAAGCCGGCGTTCTTCGGCTACGTCACCGCTTTCTATACTGTTACGGTGGGGTAAAATTTCTTCTTCCAATCCCATAATCCACACATAAGGGAATTCCAAACCCTTAGAGGCATGCAGTGTCATGAGCTGAACTTGGTCTATTTCATCTTCTTGTTCTTGCTGTTCCAACATGTCGCGCAATATTAATTTACTCACCGCGTCTTCAATGTTCATTTCCTCGCCCTTTTCCTCCGCTTTATCGAGCATGCGCTCGATATTAGAGATTAAGAACCACACGTTTTTCATGCGCGACTCAGCTTGATTAGGCGTATTGCTGGTTTGGTGTAACCAGGCTTCATAATCTAGGTCGTGCACCATTTCTTTAAGGGTTTGTACTGGGTCTTCGGTATAACAACGCTTTGTGGTGTTGTTAAGCCACTTACCAAATCGGCTGAGCTTGTCCATGGCCAAGGGCGACAGCATTTGTTCCAGACCAATTTCGGTGGTGGACGTCATAAGGCTAATATGGCGTTTGCCCGCGTATTCGGTGACTTTTTCTAAGGTCGATGGACCAATTTGGCGGCGCGGAATATTAATCACCCGTAAAAAGGCGGCATCATCCGTGGGATTCACGATGAGTTTTAGGTAACTCATGATGTCTTTAATTTCACTTTTGGCAAAAAACGATTGGCTACCACTTAACTTGTAAGGCACCTGGTAAAACTGCAGCTTCATTTCCATAAGGCGAGCTTGGTGGTTACTGCGAAACAAAATCGCATAATCACTGTAACTGGCCGAATTGCGCAAGCGGTGCTCAATGATCTCGGTGGCCACCCGCTCGGTTTCGTTGTCTTCACTTTTACACCGTACCACCCTAATAGGGTCGCCATAGCCTTTATCGGACCATAGGGTTTTCATGAAAACGTGTTCGTTGTTGGCGATTACTTTGTTGGCCGCGTTCAGTATTAAGCCGGTAGAGCGGTAGTTTTGCTCAAGCTTAATAACCTTAATAGTGGGGAAATCGGTTTGCAGTAGGTTAAGGTTTTCAGGCTTAGCACCACGCCAAGCATAAATAGATTGGTCATCGTCACCTACCACAGTGAACTTTGCGTGTTGCCCCACCAAAATTTTAACCAGTTCATATTGGCTTGTATTGGTGTCTTGATACTCATCTACCAATAGGTAGCGTGTTTGCATTTGCCAGCGGTTTCGCACTTCTTCGTTGGTCTGAAATAAAATGGCCGGAATACAAATAAGGTCATCAAAATCCACCGCATTGTAGGCCTTTAACGAACGCTGATAGGCTGAATAACTCGTAGCAACCATGACTTCTTGTGGCGTTTGCGCAAGCTTAATAGCTTCGGGTGGCTCTATAAGGTCGTTTTTAAGGGCGCCAATCTGTTGCTGCACTAAATCGACCATGTCGCTGTCATCGGCGCCGTGTTCACGGTGCATAATGTCTTTAAGCAGCCCTTTTGAGTCTGAGTCGTCAAAGATGGAAAACCCGGGTCGTAAACCTAAATGTTTGCACTCTTTGCGAATGATGTTCAAACCTAGGTTGTGAAAGGTTGATACCGTTAAGCCTCTGGCGGCTTTACCTTGCACCAGTTTACCCACCCGCTCTTTCATTTCTTTGGCGGCTTTATTGGTAAACGTTAAGGCCACGATGTTACGCGCAGAAACGCCACACTGCTGAATAAGGTAGGCAATTTTAGTGGTGATTACACTGGTTTTGCCGGAGCCGGCGCCTGCTAATACCAGCAGCGGACCATCGATGTGCAGTACAGCTTCTTTTTGACGGGGATTTAGGTGGTTCACAGACATTCACGGGTAAAAATACGAGGCGCAAGGTTAGCAAAAAAACGGGTGTTTGATTAGTGCCATTGTTAAGAATAATGCCCAGAGATTATATTGCTGATGGCTAATAAGCGTTTTAGGCCCACGGGTAAGGTGCTAGCAGCTTACATGTACGTCCTCGAACTCCCGCTTAATAGTCTTGTAACAGGAAAAATTGGCGTTCATTCACCAGCATTCGCATGGCCGGTGGAATTTCATAGAATCTGGGATTATCTTGCAGCTCCGGTGTGTCTTCAGAGTGTTTTAGGTGTACTAAGCACATATTCATGAGCTCGGCGAAACCAAAGCCGGTGGGGCTTTTGAAGCTCCACTGGCCTTTCTTTTTAATGGGTAGCCAAATTTTTTCATCGAACCCCCAATGTTGAAGTAGGTGGGCGGATATTAAGTGAGCGTAATGGTCCGCTATCCAGTTATACAAGGGCGGATCGCCATCTCGCTGAAAGCGGGGAAACTCTTGGGCGATAAGCGAGCTGCCTAAGTCACTGAGCACCGCGCATAAAAAGGCCATATCACCATCCATACCCATTAAATTGGCCATTTTTTTCATGGCAGCCGCCAGTCGTTGCGTCGTTTCCCAGCGTTCTTTTAAGTGGGTGCTTAACTTAGCGTCACGTACTTGGAACAAACTCTTAAGCTGATGCGCCACCACTAAGCTTTGCACGGTGCCTAAACCCAAGGTGGCAATGGCATCCTTAAGGGAGCTAATGGGTATGGGTCTTTTGTACAATACGCTGTTGGCCGTTTTTAAAATAACCGCGGCCAAGGTGGGGTCTTGCTGAATAAGTGTGTCTAATTGCTTAAAAGTAAAATATTGAATATTACCCTGCAGTTTGCCTACTAAGGGTGGCAGGCTTGGGATTTCTTGGCGATTGCTTAGAATTTGCTTCACGGTTTGCAAGTACAGCTTTGGGTTCCTTTTAAAGTCGCTCATGTCTCATCCATAGGCTGTCTGCAATTGGTACTGACTTAAGTATAGACGGGCAATTAAGAACTGCTGATGCCGATACGGCGTTCTAGCTGGCGATAACCCAAGGCTTCTAACAAGTGAGGTTTTTCAATGTGATCGCAATCGGCTAAATCCGCAATGGTGCGGGCCACCTTTAAAATGCGGTGATAGGCGCGCGCACTCAAACCCAGTTTTTCTAGCGCTTCTTCCAAAAGTTGGCTTAAGGGCTGATCTAAAGGGCAAAACTGGGCCAGTTGTTTTTGCGTTAAATGGGCGTTGCTGCATCCTTGGCGAGTGATTTGTTTACGCCGAGCCTGCTCGACTCGGCTTTTAACCTGCTGGCTGTTTTCACTGTTGTTGGTGTTTGATGACAACAGCCCTCGTGGTAATGGTGGCACTTCTATTTGCATATCAATGCGATCCAATAATGGCCCGGATACCGAGCTTTGGTATTTTAAGGCCTTAGATTCCGTGCATTCACTGCAGCGTTTGTTGGCTTGTTTTAAATAGCCACAGGGACAAGGATTCATTGCAGCCACCAATTGAAACTTCGCAGGATAATCAACCTGTTGGGCGGCGCGGCTAATACTGATTTGGCCAGTCTCTAACGGCTCGCGCATCACATCCAAGACTTTGCGGTTAAATTCGGGGATTTCATCTAAAAACAACACGCCATGATGGGCTAATGAAATCTCCCCAGGTTTTGGATGGCTGCCGCCCCCCACTAGCGCCACACCCGACGAGGTATGGTGCGGTTGGCGAAAGGGCCTTGTGGTGAAATAAGGTCGCTGGGGTTGATTCGATACACTGTATAACGAGGCCACTTCCAAAGCTTCGCTCATATCCAATGGCGGTAAAATACCGGGTAGGCAGTGGGCCAATAAGCTTTTGCCGGTGCCAGGTGGGCCGCTCATCAGTAAATTATGTGATCCGGCAGCGGTGATTTCCAAGGCCCGCTTGGCATGGGGCTGGCCTTTTACTTGGGCAAGGTCAGGGCCTTGATAATGTTCGTTTTGTTGTTGTAGTACAGGGGCTGTGGATAAGTCGCCTTCGCCACATAGATGTTTACATACCTGCAGAAGATGGTTGGCGATTAAATGGTCTTGGCAGGTGAGGCTGACTTCTTGCTGATTGCACTGGGGTAGCACTAATTGACGGTCAGCCTTGCTAGCCAATAACGCCGCTGGAATCACCCCGTCTACTTTGCGCAAAGCTCCGGTAAGCGCTAACTCCCCTAAAAACTCGTATTTCTCTAAGTCCACAGTGGGTATTTGCCCGCTGGCGGCTAAAATTCCCAAAGCGATGGCTAGGTCAAAGCGGCCGCCTTCTTTAGGAAGATCGGCAGGGGCTAGGTTTACCGTTATGTGTCGACTGGGAAATTCAAAATTAGAATTGAGGATGGCGCTACGTACCCGGTCTTTGCTTTCTTTAACGGCGGTTTCGGGTAAACCCACTATGGTAAAGGCCGGCAACCCATTAGACAGGTGGGCCTCTACATGCACCAAAGGGGCACTAATGCCTACTTTGGCACGGGCATAAACCACGGCTAACGACATAGGCATCCTTGCGAGACGTTGTTATAGAGAGTCCGTTAAGTGTAGTTGCCTAGAACCTTTGGGCCATCAGACTTTGGTGTGGGCTGAGGTAAGCTTTTGACGATTTTACTGACCGTTAAGTTGTGCTTCTAGGGTTTGAAACTGCTTTTCAAGGGCGTCTAACTTTTCACGGGTGCGCAATAACACAGACTGCTGTGCTTCAAACTCATCACGGCTTACTAAATCCAATTTATTTAATTGGCGGGCAAGCAATTGCTGCACATTGTCTTTGATGTCACGGCCTGCATTTTCGGGTAACAGATGGCTAATTTGTGAGGCTAATTTTTCTAGCATGGCGGCGTTCATATTTCACTCCTAAATTGTTAGTAAAGTGTACCACGCCATGATTATTTCTCATGCTATATCCTAGTGGTTAGACCGAATTAGACAATATGCGCTTTGGGCTCTGAAACGCTTTGTTTTGGTTGAAATGAAGGGGCAACGGGGGATAAGTTAGAGCCAAGTGATGCCTTGGGGTTCATTTGCGAAAGGGGCTTTTTTAAAAGCACCAATGCCGAACATTAACTCAACTAATAGTTGTGTTAATTATTTGGCATTTAGCAAACATCACGAGCCAACCTTAAAAGAGAATCAATCAATCTCTTAGGCAAATTATAACAATAAGCTCTTCACAATGAAGGAAGTAAAATATGAAAACTCTATCTAAAGCGGTTGCTGTTGCAAGCCTACTATCTGCTGGCGTAATGTCTGCCAACATGGCGAGTGCCGAAGTGTCTGCTTCTGCCGGTATTGCCACCTCTTACTTATACCGTGGTGTAAGCCTATCTAAAGGTGAAGCTGCTGTTTCTGGTAGCTTGGATTACGCTGCCGATTCAGGCGCTTACGCTGGTGCTTGGTCTGGGTCAGGTGATAAAGAAGGTGGTACAGAAACTGATATATATGCAGGTTACTACGCTGAGTTGGGCGACATTAGCATCGATGCTAGTTACCTTTCTGCCTTATACCCAGGTAAAGATGACATCAATGACTGGGCTGAAGTTACGCTAGCTGTAGGTTTTGATGCGTTCTCTTTAACAATGTCTAAAAACACAGATAGCGAAGAAAATGGTGATTACCTTTCAGCTGAGTTAGGTATGGCTACGGGTGATTTCACGTTTACTTTGGGTAACATGAGTGGCGTTGAAACTAAGACTTACGGTTCTGATTACACCTATGCAAACATTGACTACGCATTCAACGATTCAATCTCTTTTACTTACAGCCAGGTTGTTGATCAAACTCAAACTGCCGATGCGATTGCGGATGAGTGGGATGAGATAGACGAAGGCGGTTTGTTTGTTGTTTCTTACAGCATGCCTATCGAGTAAGTTGTAAAAACTAAAAGATTCACTTAGCTCAATATTTTGCGAGCCTAAGAGAAATCAAAAAAGCCAATCATGTTTACATGGTTGGCTTTTTTCGTTTTTACTGCTTTGTGAACGCTAAAAAATAAAATGTTAAAGGCGCGTGCTTTCATTGACGGTTGTTTACTTAAGGGTGAGGAGAATGCATTTAATATTACTGGTGTAAATGCCGTGCAGTAAAGTTTCAAAACATGAATAAAACTACTTGTATTAAAATCGAATATGTTTAAGTATTTTGATAGCTATAAAGGAATAACAGAACGGATCGCACCCCTTTATGGTGCATTTTGAGGCGTCGCTTGAAAAAGCATCAAAAAGGCGCACCTTAGTTGAGCTTGTTTGGTGCAAATGCAACAAAATGGAGCCATTGCTGTGGCGGCCTTAGTCTAATAATGTGTGAAACCCTATATATATCGGGGGCTTGCAGATGTTGGCACTATGATTGCAAATATTAATTCAGATGAAAAACACCGAATTGCTTTTTACCAATTTGGTGCGCTTAAGCTGAGCTAATTACCCGTTAAGCTGAAAACAGAAGCCACAAGCTTCTTGCGCGAAATAATAATAACGTTTCTCAATGAAGGAAATAAATATGAAAACTCTATCTAAAGCTGTTGCGATTGCGAGCCTTCTATCTGCCGGCATTATGTCTGCTCAGGTAGCTAACGCTGACGTTGAATATTCTGCAGGAATCGCCAGTACTTATTTATGGCGTGGTACTGATTTAGGCGGTGCTGCTTTCTCTGCAGCTGCTGATTACTCTCACGATTCAGGCGCTTATGCCGGTCTTTGGGCTTCATCTGGTGATACTGGAACAGGAAACGAATACGACCTATATGTTGGTTTTGCTAAAGAATTTGGTGCTGTTTCTGTAGACGCTGGCTTGTACACATACGTTTATAACAAAGGTACTGATGATGCAGGTAATGATGATCTAGGTTCTGCTGGCGAACTTTCTGAAGCGATCATTAGCGTAGGCTTCATGGACGGATCTGTTACTTACATCGATAATCTAGGCGATGCTGATTACTCTTACATTGCTCTTGGTTATTCAGTAGCCGGTGTTGATCTAACTTACGGTATTAGCGACAACGGCCTAGCCGGTGCTGACGAAAGTTCGTACTCTCACTTGGACATTTCTTACGGTTTGACTGAAGAGCTAGCTATTACAGTTTCTCAGCCAATCGAAGGTACTATAGGCGCAGCTGCAGATGCCTTTGATACAGACACTATCGTTGTTATGTCTTACAGTATCGCTCTTAAATAATATAAAATATTATTTAGCGTAAAGCTGAGGTCTTTCTCAGCTTTACCTTCCAATCACTTAAGGAGTTGGATATGAAATTGGTTACGGCCATTATCAAGCCATTCAAATTAGACGATGTGCGTGAAGCACTGTCTGAAATTGGTGTACAAGGCATTACGGTGACAGAAGTTAAAGGCTTCGGTCGTCAAAAAGGTCATACGGAATTGTACCGTGGTGCGGAATACGTTGTGGATTTCCTACCAAAAGTTAAGTTAGAAATTGCTATTGATAGCAACCTAACAGACAAAGTAATCGAAGCAGTAACAAAAGCAGCTAACACCGGTAAAATCGGCGACGGCAAAATTTTTGTAACGGCTTTAGAGCAAATTGTACGTATTCGTACCGGTGAAACAGGTTCTGACGCGGTTTAATTTTTAAACGCTTTTAAGCTTTTAAAATGAGTCACGTTGATTTAATTAATTAAATATTTTTATACGTTTAATAACGTATTGAAGATGATGCGGGGGCATTATGGAAGACCAAATTTTCCAACTTCAGTACGCCATGGATACCTTTTATTTCTTGGTATGTGGCGCACTAGTAATGTGGATGGCAGCTGGTTTCAGCATGCTGGAAGCGGGTCTTGTTCGTTCTAAGAACACGACTGAAATTTTAACCAAGAACGTAGCCTTGTTCGCTATTTCTTGCACTATGTACATGGTTTGCGGTTACGCCATTATGTATAACGGCGGCTCTGATTTGTTCCTGCTTAGCGGCATTGAAGCTGACGGCGTAACAGGCGCGGCGGAAGCGGCTTCTTATGCTCCATCTGCTGACTTCTTCTTCCAGGTAGTATTCGTAGCCACGGCTATGTCTATTGTTTCGGGTGCGGTTGCCGAGCGAATGAAGCTTTGGGCATTCCTTGCGTTTGCGGTAGTGATGACGTCAGTTATCTACCCAATGGAAGGTGCTTGGACTTGGGGCGGTGCTGAGGTATTTGGCATGTTCAGTCTTTCTGAATTGGTTGAGAACGAAGTAGTTGATGGTGAGATGACTTACTTTGCTTTCACTGACTTTGCAGGTTCTGGCATCGTACACATGGCCGGTGCTGCTGCAGCCCTTGCAGGTGTGTTATTGCTAGGTGCTCGTAAGGGTAAATATGGCAAGAACGGCGAAGTAAACGCCATTCCTGGAGCTAACTTGCCAATGGCCACTTTGGGTACATTTATCCTTTGGTTAGGTTGGTTCGGTTTCAATGGTGGTTCTGTTCTGGCTTTGGCCAGCGTAGAAAGCGCAAACGCGGTTGCGGTTGTATTCATGAACACTAACGCGGCCGCTTCTGGTGGTTTGTTGGGTGCTTTATTGTTAGCTCGCATCTTGTTTAAGAAAGCCGATTTAACCATGGCGCTTAACGGTGCACTAGCAGGTCTTGTTGCTATTACGGCTGGTCCAGATACGCCTACTGCTTTGTCTGCAACCGTTATTGGTTTCATTGGTGGTTTATTGGTTGTGCTTTCTATCCTTGCCATGGATAAAGCGAAAATTGATGATCCAGTAGGCGCTATCTCTGTACACGGTGTTGTGGGCTTGTTTGGTGTGATGGTTGTTCCATTCACTAACGATGGCACTAGCTTCTTAGCTCAGTTCCTAGGCGCATTAACGATCTTTGTATGGGTGTTCGGTGCTTCTCTATTAGTTTGGGGCGTTCTGAAAGTAGTTATGGGTATTCGCGTAACTGAAGAAGAAGAGTACGAAGGTGTAGACCTTACCGAATGTGGTATGGAAGCTTATCCTGAGTTCACCAATAAATAGGTGAATAAATAGAACTATAAGTAATTCATACGAATTATCGTTAGCTCTAAACTAAGGCGCCTTTTGGCGCCTTAGTTGTATCTAGCGTTTGCACAATCATTCCGCTTAAGTTCCGGTGATTAATTTACGGAACCTTTCTAATTCCCTTCCATCCAATCACATACATTCCCTGTATTGCCAAGACTTGATATAGTGCGGTAATCGTTTTGACCTTAAGAAAAACAACAATATGTTTAAATATTTATTAGTAATGTGCGCCTTCGCCATAGCAACCCCTGCTTGGGCCGACTTTACCGGCAATATGGGCACTGCCACTAAGTATATGCACCGTGGCGTAAAACAAAGCGATGCCGACATCGTCTTTCACGGCGGCGTGGATTACTCGGGCCCAATGGGTTTATACGCGGGTGCTTGGGGCTATACTGGCAGCATCGAAGATCTTGATACCTCAGAAGTAAACGCATACGCAGGCGCAGCTTACAGCTTTAGCACAGTGTCATTAGGATTTGGTGTGATTCAATACGAGCGCGGTGACGACAGTAAACCTAATTCCACCAGTAACACTGAATACAACGTTAATTTATCTTGGAATGCATACCGTTTAAGCAGCTACCAGGATGATGAAAGCAAAGATCAGTACCATGAAGTGGCGGCCAATTACGCATTATGGGGTGATTCAGGTTTAGCCATGACCGCGGCTTTGTTGCAAGAAGAGGTAAGTGGTGATGAGACTTGGAATTACAGTGTTGGTTTTGTAAAACCCATGCCTTCTAATGTGGACTTTGAGGTTATTTTTTCTCGCCATGAAGTTAAAGGTAATTCGCTATCTATCGGTGTCAGCCGTCAATTTGGTTTATAGGTAAACCGTTTCATCAGGGGAGTATCTGCTCCTCTGTTCTACCCGTTGCACTTCTGTTTTAACCTTCCTACAAGCTCGACAATACGCTTATCTTCTTCAATGTGTTTTTTAGTGCGTCAGGGTGGTGTGTAGAGTGGGTACAAAGAGAGTCTTTCAGTGATTGTCGATCAGGGGCACAGTTAGACAAGCCAAAGCCTGCCTAACCTAACGCCTAATGCGGGGGATCTCTACCTTACTTAATTTTCGACAAAGGTAAAAGTAAAATGCTACAAATAAGTGCGATAGTCGAGTTTTCGCAGTAAGTTGGTGCGATTATGTTCGTAATATAGTCAGGTAAACAATAAATCCCAGTAGGTCACTATTGGCCATTTTTAATTGTTAAATAACTTATCCGCTGTCGCTACCCCCCGTAAAATGGACTGCGGGGGACTCCTTATAACTAAAAAGCCAAAATACTCAATTGACTATGGTGATTGGGTATATTTGAATATCTGACAATAACCCCCGCCTGAACTATAAATTCTACGCAGCTTTTAATTACTTAGTAATTAATCAAGGATTTTAGGAGAGGGAGTGCCGACTATGCCAAGAACTAAAAAGACCGCCCAACCAGTGGCAAAACTAAATAACGCCAAAGAGCCTGATATGCAATTTATAGGCAGTACTGAAGAGGGAGCATTACGCTCCTTAGCGTCTCGAAAAAAATTGCGAGACAAGGTAGATAACGAAGTAGAAAAATTTCTGAGTGGCGGTGGGGCCATTGACGAAATAGAGCCCAATGTTATGGCAGACCCACCGCGTAAACCCACGTCAAATTATGGATCACGCCCAATTTAACTCTGAGCGATCAGGGATAATTTTGTGTAAAAAGCATATGTCTGCCAGGGCATATGCGTATTCAAGTAAATTCTCCACTCATTTTAGTCAACAATCGACACTATTGCGTGTCTATCTTGCTTTGCCCAAGTTATAAGTAATAAAGTGGGGCACAAAAAATAACAACAATAAAAGGCTCAAGGATGAATCGCTATATTCTGTGTACCACATTATGTCTCATGGTCGCGGTCACACATGCTCAAACACTTTTACTGGAAGGTAATCTCGATGACTGGCAGTTAGAGATTAAAAAAGGGGAAACCCAGTATCGGCCCATAATGGATATGGAGCAGGGTGTGGTGATTCGCGCACAAAGCATGAGCAGCGCCTCAGCCTACGTTTATGACCATACGGTTAACCTGCTTAAAACCCCTATTATAAAATGGCAATGGACGGCTCAACAGTTACCCAGTGCTTTGGTAGTGGGAGAAGACGGCATTGAGCGCGCTAGAACCTTTGATGAAACCCAAATAAGCGGCGACGATTTTGTATTGCGTGTCAGTGTGGGCCTTAAGCCGTTATTTGGCACGACGAAAACCCTTCACTACGTTTGGTCAAGCCAGCAGCCTATTGGTAGCCACTGGGCCATTGATGAGCATACAAGAGTACTGGTGATTAGCGGCGAGGCGCAAACGACCATGAAATGGCAAACACAAATGCGTCATGTGCAAAAAGATTGGCTGGATGTGTTTGATGAAAAAATTCAAAGTTTAGACTTTGTGTCATTTATGACCGACAGCGATAACATCAATGGCCAAGCCATCGGTTATTACGGGGATATGCAAATGTTGGCCGGGCAAAGTCTTGCCAGTGAATAGCAGGTAGGCCGATTTTACATTGCTATTTTAAGGGGTATTTTTAAGCTCGCCTGTCATAACAGACGAACTTAAAACGGATTATTCGAATTCGTATTCGATAATCGTGGCGGCACTGACCGTGCTGCTGCCAAACAAATGATTACGGTCTATTTTTGCGTCTACCACGTATTGGCGCAAATCAGGTGTGCAAATCTGGTAGTCCATGCGCCAGCCATCTTGATTACGACGTGCGGCCTCAGCATTGGGCCACTGGGTAAATTGGTTGTCACCAAAGTTTGCTTCGCGAAAGGCATCAAAAAATTCTAATGGGCCAGTCACCTTATCCATGAAAGCCTGCTCTTCGGGTAAGAAGCCGGGTTGATCTTTACTGGCTTTCCAATCGCTTACATCCACCGACTTATGGGCCACGGCAAAGTGTCCTGCAAAGATAAACTCACGGCGCTTACGCTTGGTTTTTTTAAGGTGCTCAATAAAGTCTTGTTGAAAGGCCAGTTTGTCTTCCAATGTATTGTGCTCATCTATCTCGGGAAACAAGATGGAGCCAATGGATACCTGTTCAAAGTCGGCTTGAATATAGCGGCCGTAACGGTCACAGGATTCAAATGCTAAACCGGTCATGATGGCTTTAGGCGTCTCGCGGGTTAAAATAGCGACGCCCGCATAGTGGTCGGGTTCACCATCAAAGAAGTAGGCGTTGTAATTTTCTGGGTATAACACCTTATCGCTGAGTTGATACTCTTTGGCTTTCAGGTTTTGCACACACACGACGTCCGCTTCATGATCGGACAACCAATCATAAAAGCCATTGGCTACGGCTTCTTCTAGGCCATCAACTTGTACGTTAATTACTTTCATATGCAAATACCCTTTACTGGCTGTTGGCACGCGTCAAATAGTGGGTTAAATACCAACATGTAAGGGTTCCTATATCTTTGATCGGCCATGATACTGAGTTTTACCCATCTACCAAAGCGCCTTGGTGTGATTATTTTGCTTATTTTTGTCTGCTTGATGGGAATTATAGTATTAGTCGGTAAAATGCCCGACTTTGTGAACCCATGTTAGCCCACTTAGACTACTTTTTATTAAAAGTGGCGCATTTGTGGTGAAAGCAGCCGCTTGGGTTTACCCTTCCCTTAGATTCAGTGTAGACAGGGTTATTACATGCAGGATTATCAAAAGGCATTTATTGAATTTGCCATCAAGCAAGGCGTATTGAAATTTGGCGAATTTGAGCTGAAGTCAGGCCGAATTAGCCCGTATTTTTTCAATGCAGGCCTATTTAATACCGGTAAAGCCATGGCCACTTTAGCCAAAAGCTATGCCGCCGCCATCGTGAACTCTGGGGTGGAAATGGATGTGTTGTTTGGACCTGCCTACAAAGGCATTCCATTGGCCGCCACCACGGCCCTAGCGTTGTCAGAATGGCATGACCGAGAGACCCCTTACGCGTTTAACCGCAAAGAGAAAAAGGCCCACGGTGAAGGTGGCTCTTTAGTAGGCGCGCCTTTGGAAGGTAGGGTATTGATCATTGATGATGTGATTACCGCAGGCACCGCCATACGTGAGGTTATGAGCCTATTGGCCGAGCAAGATAACGCAAAACCGGCTGGGGTAATTATTGCCCTTGATCGCCAGGAAAAAGGCAAAGGTGAGTTATCGGCTATTCAGGAAGTGGAGCGTGACTACGGCATTCCCATTATTAGTATCGTGACACTTGAGCAAGTGATGCAGTACGTGGCCAAAGAAGACGGCTTCACACAGTACCTACCGGCCATTAAGGCTTACCGTGAGTCTTACGGGGTTTAGTTCTTACCTCTAGATCGCAGACATAAAAAAACCAGAGTCTAGGCTCTGGTTCTTACGTTCAGGGTATGTTCTGGCAAATCCCTAAATCTTTAGGCGGGTGTCGATTCAACTAGCAAGTTGCGGGATAAAAACGCCCACTGAACCGGCCAGTTATTAAGCGGCTTATGAGTGAATTCGCTGCGTACGTATTGGCGAATACGCCCTTCTACAAACGCTAATAATAAATTAGCGGCGGCACCGGCTTCAATACTGGTAACCTTGTCGTCACGTAATTCAGATTCACGTAACATTTGTTTGAGTTGAGTCTCTAGGCGTTCAAAAAATTGGGCCACACGCACTCTTAAACGTTCCGTTTCGCCGGATAGTGCATCACCGGTTAAGATGCGGCACATGCCTGGGTTTTTTTCTGAGAACGTTAATATCAATGTCATGGCATGTTCAATACGTGCAGTGGTGCTTTCGTGTTCGCTGCGAATACGATTAATGCGCGTAAAGATGGTGGCTTCAATAAATTCTATGAGCCCTTCAAACATCTTGGCTTTACTGGGGAAATGGCGGTATAACGCCGCTTCACTTACACCCACTTGCTTAGCAAGGCTGGCGGTTGTGATGCGAGCACCGGGATTAATTTCCAGCATGTGCGCAAGCGCTTGTAAAATTTGCTGTTTGCGCGAAGGTTTTTGTTCAGATTCCGTCATATGACTATTTTTTTACTGTGACCACTGAAGAGAGTTTATTTTTTAAGGGTTCGTATCCTAATGTTACTGCCCGTAGGGCGCAACGGAAAAAAGCCTTTTTCGTGATCTGGTTTTGTTAAATGGGTCTTTAGGCAGATATAGTCTAAAAACCCTATAAAAATAGCGGTTAATTAATCTTTATTCGTGATTAATGTGCCCACACCTTCGTCAGTGAAGATCTCAAGCATCGTGCTGTGATTGACTCGGCCATCAATAATATGGGCACTGCGAACACCGCCTTTAACAGCATCTAAGGCACATTGAATTTTTGGCAGCATACCACCATAAATTGTGCCGTCCTCAATAAGAGCATCTACTTGTTCTGTATTCAAGCCGGTGAGTGTTTTACCCTGCTTGTCCATTAGGCCTGCAATATTGGTGAGCAATAATAGTTTCTCTGCACCTACCGCCTCAGCTACTTTACCAGCCACTAAATCAGCATTGATATTATAAGATTCGCCATCTTTACCCACGCCAATGGGCGCTATGACTGGAATCATGTCGGAGCTGGCCAGCATGTCCAACACTTTTGTGTTGATGCTAACGACTTCGCCTACGTGACCAATATCAATGATCTCGGGCTGCTGCATATCAGGGCTTTTTTGCGTGACCTTTAATTTTGTGGCTTCAATCAGTTTACCGTCTTTGCCGGTAAGCCCCATGGCGGTGCCGCCATTTTGATTAATAAGGTTTACGATGTCTTTATTAACAAGGCCGCCCAGCACCATTTCAACCACATCCATGGTTTGGCTAGAGGTCACTCGCATGCCGTTTACAAAATGACTCTCAATTTTTAAGCGATCTAGCAGGTCACCAATTTGAGGGCCACCACCGTGTACCACTATAGGGTTTATGCCAATCACTTTAAGCATCACCATGTCGCGGGCGAAGCTGTTTTTTAGATCGTCTTCAGTCATGGCATTGCCGCCATATTTCACGACGATGGTTTTACCCACAAAGCGCTGGATATAAGGCAGTGCCTCACTTAAAACTTGGGCGACATTAAACGCGGCATCACGGGTTAAAGGCATGGCAATTCGCATATTAGGTAGGAGATTTTGAATATGGCGCCAGTATACGCGCAGTGGAGGTTAGATGCTATTTCTGCGCAGTGACTTAAGGGAGGATAAATTAAAGATGCGCCTTTAAATCAAGCTTAAGGTTGGGCAGTAACTTATTAAGCTCCTCACTCATTAAATCCATATTATTATTAAGACTTTGCATATTTAAGGCTTCAAATCTTAATGTTAGGCAGGGTGTGGTATTACTGGCGCGTACTAACGCCCAGCCATTTTCAAGCTGAACCCTAATGCCGTCTATGGTGCAGGTATCGTGTTTTTTAAACGCGTGATGCTGAATTAAAGACATAATGGAAAATTTTTCACTGTCTTTCACCGAAACTTGAATTTCTTCGGTGGAAAAAGGCTGTGGGAATTGGCCCATCAAGGTGCTTAAAGGTTCGGTTTGTTCGGCCAGTAATTGGCATAACCTTAACCCAGCATAAATACCGTCATCTACGCCTAAACCGAGCTCATCATTAAATAAAATGTGGCCACTTAATTCGGTGGCAAATATGGCATTGGTTTGCTTGATGGCCCGCTTCATACTGGTGTGGCCGGTGGCAATCATCATGGGGGATCCGCCAAACTGGTGTACATAATGCTGTAATTGATCGGTGCATTTCACGTCAAATAAAACGGTGTCTTGCGTGAGTGGTTCTTGTTTTAGAGCGCTCTGTTTAATGACTTCTTGGTTTACAAGAATGTCCCGAATAAACAATAAGCTAAGGCGGTCGGGTAATATGACCTGCCCTAAGTTATCGATCACACCAATACGATCGGCATCACCATCTAGGGCAAAACCAAAATCAGCGCCTTCATTGATCACCGCTTCCTTTAACCATTTAAGATTTTTGGTTTTAGCAGGATCTGGGTGGTGTAGCGGAAAGTCGCCGTCTACTTCGCAGGCGATTTCGGTAACCTGGGCGCCGATTGTGCGCAGGGCTTGGCGGGCAATAGGGCCGCCAATACCATTACCAGCATCCAGCACCACTTTTAAAGGACGCTTGAGGATAATGTCTTGAGTGAGGCGCTGCTGATAGTCCTCCTTTAGGTGGCTGGCATCTTCAACTCGGCCATGGCCTTTTGAAAATAACGCTAGCTGAATACGTGATAACAACACTTGGATGTCTTCACCGCTTCTGGGGGATCCGGCTACGGCAATTTTAATACCGTTGTCTTGTTTGGGGTTGTGGCTACCGGTAATCATGGCGCAGCTTTGATTGTCTTGCTTGATAGCCCAAAAAGCGTTGGCGGTGGCCGTCGCGCCGATGAGTTTAACGTGACAACCCGTGCTGCAAATGCCACTAATTAACGCATCGCGTAAAGAAGGGCTGGAATGGCGGCCATCCCATGCCACAAAACAATACTGCTGCTGTGCCAGTAATATTTCACTGCCCAAGGCTTGTCCAATTAAACGTGTTAACGTCTCGTTGAGCTTTAATGGGTACTGTCCGCGAATATCGTATTCGCGGAAAATCTCAGTGGCAATGGTTAACATATCAGGCCGTTTTTCAATTGTTTATTTAGTGCCGGTAGAACCAAAACCACCCACACCGCGATCAGTGGCTTCAAACTCTTCAACCAAGTCAAATTCAGCTTGTACCACAGGCACGATGATTAACTGTGCGATACGCTCACCAATTTCCATGGTGAACGGTTTGTCGCCACGGTTCCAGCAACTCACCATTAATTCACCTTGATAGTCACTATCGATCAAACCCACTAGATTACCTAATACGATACCGTGTTTATGACCAAGACCGGAGCGCGGTAAAATCATCGCTGCAAGACCGTTGTCTTCGATGTAAATAGACATACCGGTGGGAATCAGTTTAGTTTCACCTGGATTTAATACTAGCGTGTCTTCTAGGCATGCGCGTAAGTCTAAACCCGCACTGCCTTGTGTACCGTAATGTGGCAGCGCAATCTCATTGCCCAAGCGTTTATCTAAAAGTTTTACCTGAAAACGTTTTTTCATCTTTATTCTCTATTAAAGCTTATGGCTAATGGTTTGAATTATTTGTTGGGCCAAATGATATTTAGTGGCCTGGGGGAAAACGGTTTCGCTTTTTGCATCTATGATCACGATGGCATTGTCGTCGCTATTAAAACCTATCTCTTGATTACTCACATCATTGGCAATGATCATGTCCAACTTTTTGTTCTCTAGTTTACCACGGGCATAGCGTAATACGTCTTGTGTTTCGGCGGCAAATCCCACGGTAAACGGTTTGTCTTGTTTGGCGGCAACGTGAGCAATGATGTCCGGATTTTTCACTAGATGAATCGACATATCATCGTTATGCTTTTTAATTTTTTGAGTTGCCACATCACTTGGACGATAGTCGGCAACCGCAGCGGCACCAATAAAAATGTCGCAAAGTGTTAAATGAGACTCAACAGCGCTGAGCATTTCTTGTGCGCTTTGCACATTGACCCGCTTAACACGATCAGGGGTGTTCAAGTTTACTGGACCGGCAATAAGTATGACCTGAGCTCCCGCTTCTTGAGCCGCCGTTGCCAGCGCAAAGCCCATTTTGCCACTGCTGTGATTGCTGATGTAACGCACCGGATCAATGGCTTCACGAGTGGGGCCTGCGGTGATTAAAACAGTTTTACCGCTGAGGGCTTTATTTTCAAACTGCTGGGCGAGAGTTTGTGCAAGCGCTAAAGGCTCAATCATACGTCCTGGACCAACATCGCCACACGCTTGTTGACCTTCATCTGGGCCCCAAATTTGTAATGCCTTCACCTGTTGAACGGTATTGATGTTGGCTTGAGTAGCAGCGTCAAGCCACATGGCTTGATTCATAGCAGGTGCGATGGCCATAGGGGCAACACTGGCAAGCGTAAGGGTGGTCAGTAAATCATCGGCGGCACCAGTGGCCAGACGCGAAATAAAATTAGCACTGGCGGGGGCGATTAAAATAAAGTCGGCCCACTTGGCCAGTTCTATATGGCCCATGCCGGCCTCTGCTTCGGGATCCAATAAGCTGTGGTGTACGGGGTTACCGGACAAAGCTTGCAAGGTAAGTGGGGTAATAAATTCTTGCGCCCCAGCCGTCATTACAACACGCACATCGCAGCCCGCACCCGTTAAGGCACGTACCAGTTCTGCGCTCTTATAAGCGGCAATGCCACCAGTGATGCCCAGCAAAATTCGTTTGTTGCGTAATCTGTGCACCGCACTTTCCTTTTTCCCCTGAAACTATGCGCAGTATACCTATAAAGAACAAAAATATTGAGTGAGATTATATTCAAAAGTGAAAAATGTCCGCCGCAAGGTCTAAGGTTAAACGAGTGAATAATGACGTTGTAGGCGTCTCAAAAGCACCTTACAAACTCCTTGCATAGGAAAGGGTAATGACGATCAAAGACTGGCCAGCGGATGAGCAGCCGCGGGAAAAATTACTGTTACACGGAGCGGTTACGTTAAGTGATGCGCAGCTTCTTGCAATTTTTTTGCGAGTGGGGGTAAAAGGTAAAAGTGCGGTGGATCTAGCGAGAGACCTATTGAGTAGCTTTGGTGGCCTTAGGGGCATATTGGAGGCTAAACAGAGTGAATTTTGTGATTATTTAGGGCTAGGCCCAGCTAAATACGCACAGTTACAGGCGGTACTGGAAATGGGACGTCGCCATATGAGCCAGGACTTACAGCGTCAAGATGCGTTCACAAGCCCAGAACTGGTACGTAGCTTCCTCACCAGTCGCCTAAGGCACCTGCAGCACGAAGTGTTTAGCTGTTTGTTTTTAGACAGCCAGCACCGATTAATCACCTATGAGGAGTTATTTCAGGGAAGTATTGATGGGGCCAGTGTTTATCCCCGAGAGGTGGTGAAACGCGCACTAGCGCATAACGCTGCGGCGGTTATTTTTGCACACAATCATCCATCTGGTGTTGCCCAGCCCAGTGACAGCGACGAGCGTATCACCTTACGTTTAATGAAGGCCTTAGAGCTAGTAGAGGTACGTACACTGGACCATTTTATCGTGGGAGAAGGGCAAGTGATCTCCATGGCAGAGCGGGGTTTAATGGGATAATTGGCCTATTAAATATCCTCTAAAGCTAATCGCTGGCTACAATTACCCCATGGATTTTATTTTCACTCGATTTAACGCCCGCATACCTTGTGTGGTGGTGCTTTTATGTTTGTTGTCGACTCCTAGTTGGAGCGACGGCGGCGTTGAGGTGCAATATGCATATTGGCGCAGTGCCCAGCCTGCCAGCCTAGGCGAAGTACGTAATTTAAGTGAGTCCAAGTGGCACAAGGTTGAGCAGCTTGCCAGTTACGGTTTTGATAGCGCCGAATATTGGGTGAGGCTAAATATCCATAACGCTGAACCTCACTCAATGAAGCGAATATTCCGGTTTTTGCATCCGGTTTTAGATGAAGTGGATGTTTATCATTTTGTGGTTCAAAAGCTTAAAGATGAATGGCATTTGGGAGATGCGGTAGCCGGTCTTAACCGTGTGATCCATGAAAAGAATGCGGCTTTTAGAATCCACCTTTTTCCCGATCAGCACAGTGAGGTTTATATCCGAGTGGCGGGTGTAAATGCAATGACCTTAGCTATGGAGGTGGTGGATGACAGTAAACACGATCACTTAGTGCAGGGAGCCGTGCTCATGTCAGGATTGATATACGGCATTTTAATGGTAATGGCCTTATACAATCTTAGTTTGGCGATCAGCATTAGCGATAGAGCTTATTTTTATTATGTGGCTTACGTAATGTGTTT
Organism: Bermanella sp.; assembly: GCA_029938135.1. Taxonomy (GTDB): domain Bacteria; phylum Pseudomonadota; class Gammaproteobacteria; order Pseudomonadales; family Oceanobacteraceae; genus Bermanella. Next base: position 20,846 of record JAPYOO010000004.1, read on the forward strand.
TATAGCCTTTATATTGGCCGTGTCGGGGGATGGATATTATTTTTTATGGAAGGACTCACCGGTATTTAATAGTTTTGCGTTGCCATTTTTTGCAGGGTTATTGATTATCCCCACGCTGCTATTCCCATTTCATTTTTTGAACATTAAAAAATATGCACCAAAGTTAGGCCAATTAATAAAGTTGGTTGTGTTGATATCGGTACTGTATTTAATTTCCATGCCTTTGATGGGTGTGGCAACGTCACTTAAGGTTATTAATATTTTCAGTGCGCTTGGTTCGGCCATGATGTTAGGTATTGGTATTTATTTAAGTGTAAAAAAAGTCCCGTTTGCGATTATTTATACACTTGCCTGGAGTTGTTTATTGGCGGGGTTAGTACTGCTGCCTTTATCTTCTTTGGGATTTATTGAAAGTACTAACTTCACGCGAAACGCCAACTTATTTGGAGGCGTAATTGAATGTATTGTTTTGTCACTGGCCTTGGCGCAAAAATTTAGATTGGAGCGTAATGCAAAAATAGCCGCTATGGAGAATGTGTTAAGCGCAAAGTCAGAAGCGGTTAATAGCCGTAAGATGTTTGAAGAATTATTTGATTTGGCCCCCGTGGGGATTTTTCGTTTTAAAATGAGTGGTGAACTAGTAGCCGCGAACCCGGCTTTAACAAAAATGTTGGGCTTCAAGGATCCTATTAGTTTGTTAAGACAGGGTAATAGTATACGCAGCTACTTTGATAACGGCATGAGCATGGCCCGAGAGGTGTTAAAGAAAGGTTATATTATTGATAGAGAATCCACGCTTACCAACAATAATGGAGACCTAGTGACCTGCTCTATTTCTATGCGAGTGCAAAAACAACATCATGAACATGTTGTAGAAGGTTATGTGGTTGACATTAGTGAGCGAAAAAACGCGCAAAATATACATGAATTAATGGACCGAGAGCGCATGGCGGTGTTGGAGCAATTAATTACCGGCATCGCTCATGAAATAAACACACCCTTAGGGAATAACATTACCTCGTTAAGTCATGGTTTGGAGCTGTTAAAGGAAGTGGACGAACTCATGAAAAATGGCCAGCTTACCAAGCAATTATTTAATGGATTTATCGATGATAGTCATATTTTAACGGACATAATGTCTAAAAACTTACAACGTATAGCAAGGTTAGTTGAACGTTTCAAATTGGTGTCGGTTAAAAATATGAATACCGACATGATGGATGTAAATATTCAACAACATTTACAAAATACGATTAACGATCATTTCCTTATAAAAAATTCAGTGGAAGTGGTTCTGACAATAAACGGCGGAAAAGTAATTCATAGTTATCCTGCCGCTTGGCATATTATTGTTGACCAACTAATAGAGAACTCCATGTTACATGGTTTTGAAGAAAGCCAAACGTCTCGAAAAATTATAATTACACTGCAGCAGCAAAATGAAAACAATTGGCAGTTTTATTATGAAGATAATGGACGAGGGTTAAGTGCCGACATTGCCAAAAATGTATTTGATCCATTTGTGACGTCGGTGCGCAGCAATGATGAAAATGCTGGGTTGGGCATGTATCGAATTTACAACTTAGCGACACAGGTTTTAAAAGGGAAAATTAACGTGTTGGGCGGACCGGGCTTTAAAATGAATATTCGTTTTCATTTACCCAGTCCGGTGCCTCCCCCTTAATTATAAAGGGGAGGAGCAGAGACGTTATTTTGCGCCTAGTTCGTCACTTAGCGTAACACTTCGATCACTAGCGGCTTGCATGGCTTTTTCGACTACGGCAACTAAGCCTTGATCAATAAGGCTATTAACTGCTTTTTCAGTGGTGCCGTTAGGAGACGTCACTTTTCTACGCAGTTGCGCTGGGCTATCGTCACTTTGGCTGGCCATAGTGGCTGCGCCCAAAGCGGTTTTTAAGGTAAGGGTGGTGGCGGTTTCACGGCTAAGCCCCAGTTTCTCACCAGCTTCAATCATGGCTTCCATGAATAAAAAATAGTAAGCAGGGCCACTGCCTGAAACTGCAGTTACCGCATTGAGTTCGGTTTCATTTTTTACCCATACACTGATACCAACCGCATTGAGTATTTCTTCACTGATGGTTTTTTGTGCATCGCTCACGTTCTCATTAGGGAATAAACCGCTTGCACCCTGCTGTACTAAGGAAGGTGTATTGGGCATGCAGCGCACGATAGGTAAATTGCCCCCCATCCAAGTCGATAAACTGTGTAAATTAAGGCCCGCCGCCACACTGATCACTAATGGCTTTTTATCTTGTAATATTTTTTGTAATGGGCGCAAAACACTTTCCATTACTTGAGGTTTAACACCCATTATCACCACATCTGCCGCGGCCACAGCCTCTTCGCTGTTGGTAGTGGTTTGAATGCCTAAGGCGTTAGATAGACGGTCCATAGACGTTTGGTTTGGGGTACTTGCCCAGATCTTTTTAGGGTCAACGCCGTTTTCAATAAGGCCACCAATAATGGCTCCGGACATGTTACCTGCGCCAATAAATGCAATTGTTGTCATAGTCATCTCTACTTTTTAATATTAAATTCATGGTTTTAAAATGGCGCAGTTAATAATGCTACACCTGAGCTATTCAGGCCTTTGGCCAAAAATAGCGCTACCCACACGCACCATCGTACTGCCCGACTTTATGGCAAGGTCTAGATCACCAGACATGCCCATGGACAAGGTATCTACCTGTGGGAATATTTTCTGAAGTTGATCAAACTGCTGCCGCATCGTTAAGAATTCTTGCCTTAACGCACAATCATCAAGCGGCGCGGGGATACACATTAAGCCGCGCAGCACTAAGTTTTTAAAGCCGCTGATGGCGGTGGCTAATTCAGTGATCTCCTCAAGCTCAACCCCGGATTTACTGGCCTGCTGGCTAATATTGACCTGAATCAATACCTTAAGTGGAGCAAGACTTGAGGGGCGTTGTTCGTTTAAGCGACGGGCCAGCTTAAGGGAATCAATGGTATGTACCCAAGAAAAATGTTCAGCCACTAAACGGCTTTTATTCGATTGAATGGGCCCTATAAAGTGCCAATCAAGATCTAGGTGACGTAGTTGTTGTACTTTCTCTACGCCCTCCTGCACATAATTTTCACCAAAAGAGCGCTGGCCCAGTTCAGATACTTGCTGAATTTTTTGCGCCGGGTGTTTTTTTGAAACAGCCAATAGCTGTACATTTGCATTTATGGTGGCGCTGGCCACGTCTATTTGCTGCTTAACCCTAGACAAACACTGGGCTAGATTGTTTTTAGATGCTAAATCGGTCATGGTTTTATTTTCAGGGGTGGTTACAATGTTGGCCAATACTTTATTAGTGCTGAATTACCAACTTAGCCTCAATTTGGGCCAGCGCGATTATCGCACGGTCTGGATGAAGGATGAACTACACTAGTGTAGTTGTTGGTCTTAATTCAGCCACACGCTCAGCGGAGTAAGAAACGTTCATGGATATTACTGAATTATTAGCCTTTTCTGCCAAACAAGGGGCGTCAGATTTACACTTATCTGCCGGTCTTCCTCCCATGATCCGGGTGGATGGTGAAATTCGCCGTATTAATTTACCTGCATTGGCGCACAAAGAAGTGCACGCCCTTGTATACGACATCATGAATGATAAACAGCGTAAGGACTTTGAAGAGTTTCTAGAGACTGATTACTCGTTTGAAGTACCCGGTGTTGCGCGCTTTCGTGTAAACGCTTTTAACCATAATCGCGGTGCCGGAGCTGTATTTCGTACTATCCCCTCTAAAGTTTTAACCTGTGATGATTTGGGCATGGGGCAAATATTCAAAGATTTAGCGGTTAAACCTCGAGGTTTAGTGTTAGTTACGGGCCCTACTGGTTCGGGTAAGTCAACAACGCTTGCGGCCATGGTTGATTATGTAAACGACAGTCATTACAAGCACATCCTCACCGTAGAAGACCCCATAGAATTTGTGCACCAGAGTAAAAAATCGCTGATTAACCAGCGTGAAGTGCACCGCGACACCCTAGGCTTCAACGAAGCCTTACGCTCGGCGTTACGTGAAGACCCGGACGTTATTTTGGTAGGTGAAATGCGTGACTTGGAAACCATTCGCTTAGCGTTAACGGCGGCCGAAACCGGTCACTGTGTGTTTGGTACATTGCACACCACCAGCGCCGCTAAAACCGTTGACCGTATTGTGGATGTATTCCCCGCGGAAGAAAAATCCATGGTGCGTTCGATGTTATCTGAGTCCTTACAAGCCGTTATATCTCAGTGCCTGCTTAAGAAAAAAGGCGGTGGCCGAGTGGCCTGTCATGAAATCATGATTGGTACACCCGCCATACGTAACCTTATTCGTGAAAATAAAGTGGCTCAAATGTATTCGGCCATTCAAACCGGTGGCTCTGTGGGCATGATAACGATGGATCAGAGCCTTAAAAACCTAGTGCAAAAAGGCATTGTTACTTCGGAAGCAGCTCGCGAAAAAGCGAAGACTCCGGAAAACTTTTAATAATAAAAAAAGTGGGCCATGAACCTTAGTTCATGACGTAGCTTGAAGGCAGAAACAATGGAAATTGATAAGTTATTACGTTTGATGGTGGATAAAAACGCATCAGACTTGTTCATTACCACAGGCATGCCGCCGAGCATGAAAGTGCATGGGCGTATTCACGCGGTGACGAAATCATCGTTAAGCCCTGAGCAGACCCACGAGATTATTTTTGGTCTGATGAACAAAGACCAAAGCGAAGAGTTTAAAAAAACCAAAGAGCTTAACTTTGCCGTAAGCGCCAGTGGTGTGGGTCGTTTTCGTGCCAGTGCATTTTATCAGCGCAATTTACCGGGCATCGTTTTACGTCGCATTGAAACCCGCATTCCGCAAATAGAGCAGTTGGGTCTGCCTGATATTATAAAAGAAATAGCCATGAGTAAGCGGGGCCTTGTGTTATTTGTAGGGGCAACAGGCGCGGGTAAATCTACTTCGTTGGCGTCTATGATCGGTTATCGTAACCAAAACAGTCGTGGCCATATCATCAGCATTGAAGACCCGATCGAATATATTCACCAACACCAAGGCTGTATTGTGACGCAGCGTGAAGTGGGCCTTGATACCGAAAGCTTTGAAGTGGCGCTTAAAAATACACTGCGACAGGCGCCCGATGTGATCATGATTGGTGAAGTACGCTCCAAGGAAACCATGAACCATGCCGTCACCTTCGCCGAAACCGGCCATTTGTGTTTGGCCACTTTGCACGCCAACAATGCCAACCAAGCACTAGACCGCGTGATTCACTTTTTCCCGTCTGAGCAACATACGCAAATTTGGATGGATCTGTCTTTAAACTTAAAAGCGATTGTGGCTCAGCAATTGATTCCTACACCTGACGGAAAAGGGCGACGTGCCGTGGTGGAAGTGTTGTTGAATACACCGCTGGCGGCAGACTTAATTCGTAAGGGCGAAGTGCATGAGTTGAAGGCACTTATGAGTAAATCTGGGGAATTGGGTATGCAAACCTATGATCAGGGTTTATTTAACCTGCATCAAGCCGGCGAAATTACCTATGAAGATGCGCTTACCCATGCCGATAGCGCTAACGATTTACGTATCATGATTAAGATGGCGTCAGAAGACCCTGATCAATTGGCATCAGCTACTAAGGGTTTAACGCTAGAGGATTAATGATCGGGCTAGCGCCCGACTCATATAAACAAATCTTTTCCTAGGCACGATAAACAATGTGACCGTCGTTTATTGTGCAGATTACCTGCCCCATTAAAGCCTCACCCAACCAAGGGTTGTTATGTCCCTTGGATGCTAAGTCTTGGCTGTTAAGGTTGCAACGACGCGTCATATCCACGATACACAGATCAGCTCGACTTTCAGGTGCAAGCTGCCCTAAGGGTTGATCTAATACTTTAGCGGGTAACGAACTTACGGCAGATATTAGCGAGCTTAATGTGAGTTTGCCGGTATGTACTAGGTTGAATAAAGCCGATGCAAAACTATCCAATACACTGATACCTGCAGCACTTGCCGCAAAAGGCGCCATCTTGGCGGCCAGTTCATGGGGGTAGTGGTTTGAGCAAATAGAGATATGACCGTCATTCACCGCTTGTAACAGCGCTTGCCTATCCGTTTGGCTGCGGTACACCGGGTGCACATGCATTAGGCTGTTATAAGACGCACAATCTTCATCGGTGAAGTATAAATTCCCCAATGCCACATCAGCGCTGACGGGTAATCCCTTTTGCTGCGCTTCAAGAATCATGTCTAAGGCACGTTTGCTGGTAATACGGCTAAAATGCAGCTTAATACCGGTTTCTTCACATAATATGATTTGTTGCGCTAAGCCTGAAGTTTCGGCACATTCAGGATTGCCAGCCAAGCCCAGTTGAGTGCTGGTAGGTCCTTCATGCATACAACCTTCATGGGCTAGAGCGGTGTCTAGGGGTGTGCTGAAGACCTTAATATCAAAGCCTGCCGCATAGTGAAAACATTGTTGAATTACACGGCTGTCTTTAAAGGGCGCATCGCTATTACTTAACGCGACACAGCCTGCGTCTTTAAGGGCGTACATATTACTGAGCTGTTCGCCCTGTAAACCCGCCGTTAATGCGCCGATGGGCAGCACTCGACAAAAGCCGGCTTGTTTGGCTTTGTCCTGTATTAATGCGGCAAGGGTGGCACTGTCTACTACCGGATTGCTGTTGGGGGTGCTGCACAGGCTCGTGATGCCAGAGCGGGCCGCCGCGTGTGTCTCTGTGCTTATGCTGCCCTTTTGGCTAAAACCCGGCTCACCTAAAAATGCATGAAGATCAATGAAACCCGGAAAGACCATTTTGCCCTGAGCATCGATGGTTTCACTGGCCACAAACCCTTGCGGCGGCGTACCTAAAGCGACAATGCTGTCGTTTTCGATAAAAATATCCATAACCGCGTCGAGCTTTTGTTGGGGATCAAACACATGACCGCCTTGAATCATGATGGTGTTTTGTGGGTAGACCTTCATGCTGAAACACCTATTTGTTGACGCTCTTGATTTTGTCCGCCCATGGCCATTGCCATGACGGCCATGCGCATGGGAATACCATTGCTGACTTGTTTTAGAATAACGCTTTGAGGACCATCGGCCACGGCGCTTTCAATTTCTACACCACGGTTGATGGGGCCAGGGTGCATAACAATGGCGCCGGGATTAGCAAGGGCCAACTTGTCGGTACTTAATCCAAATAAACGATAATATTCTGATTCACTGGGCAATAGTGCTGCTTGCATGCGCTCTTTTTGCAGGCGCAACATAATCACCACATCCACCCCTTTTAAACCTTGTGTCATGTTGTTGTAAGCACGCACACCTAAGCTTTCCATGTCTTTGGGGATAAGTGTATTGGGGCCAATAACACGAATGTCGTTGCAGCCCAGAGTGGTTAGTGCATGAATTTGTGAGCGCGCCACGCGTGAGTGCAATATGTCACCCACAATGGCCACGGTTAAGTTTTCAAATTCACCTTTTTCACGGCGAATGGTGAGCATATCCAACATGGCTTGTGTGGGGTGTGCATGGCGTCCGTCACCGGCATTAATCACAGCTACATTAGGAGTGACGTGCTGAGCGATAAAGTGTGCGGCCCCTGAATCAGCGTGACGTACCACAAACATATCGCTGTACATGGATTCTAAATTCCACAGAGTATCCATTAGGGTTTCACCCTTACTAGTGGCGCTGCGGGCAATGTCTAAATTTAAAATGTTGGCCGAAAGACGTTTAGCGGCTAATTCAAAGGTGGAGCGTGTGCGAGTGGAGTTCTCAAAAAATAGATTCACCACGGTTTTTCCGCGCAGTAAGGGCACGGTTTTAACACTGCGTTCTTGAGTGCTTATGAAGCTGTCGGCGGTGTCGAGTATTTCGGTGAGCAAGGCGCGACTTAACCCTTGGGTGGTTAAAAAATGCTTTAAGCGCCCATCTTCGGTTAATTGTACTTGTTGAGGGAGTATCAGGCTCATGCTGGCATGCCTTGTATCATTGTAATTGTGACAAATGAAGAGGTAAGTGTTGGTCGGGCTATCAAGTTAAGGCTCATGCGGGAATGCCTTGTTTATTCATAGTTGCGATTGAAAGTGCTAAAGGCTCGGGGCCACTTAGTTTAATTCGCTGATCTTCCGGAAGGGTTATTTTTTCACCTACCACGTCCGCTTGGATGGGCAGTTCACGTTTACCGGTATCTAACAGGCAGACAAGGATGATCTTGTCTGGACGCCCATAATCAAATAGTTCGTTCATTGCTGCGCGAATGGTACGCCCAGACATAATCACATCATCCACTAAGATCACGGTTTTGCCTTCGATGTCGGCAAGCTGGGAGCTTTTTATTTGTGGGTGAAGGCCTTTTTGGGTGAAGTCGTCACGGTAAAAACTAATATCGAGCAAACCGAGCGCTTGGGTTAGATTGAGTCGTTGGTGTAAATCTTGGGCTACCCAAGCGCCACCGGTATGAATGCCAATCATCACAACATCGGTTGTTTGCTGAGATATTAATGACTTCAACTCATGGGTCATCTTATCGAGCAGTACTGCGGGGTTGGGTAACGACATGATGGCTCCTAGTCTTTTTTGGCTAACGGCTTAAATGTTTAACGTTAAAGGGTGTATCTATAGTTCTACGTTTCATCACTGGCACTTAACGGATTTTCTTCCAGCCAGGTTTGTAAAATAAGCTGCGCGGCTATTTCATCCACAGGGTCAGATTTGTAATGCCCTTTGTGCCCTAAATCTTTAGCGTGTTGCTTGGCGGCAAATGTACTTAAGCGTTCGTCAATAGTAAAGCTGGGTTTGCCATAGCGGCCTTGTAGGCGCTTGCTAAATTTATTGGCCCGCTTAGACATGTCACTTTCAGTGCCATCCATATTAAGCGGTAGTCCCACTACAAAAGCATCTGGTAGCCACTCTTTTACTATTTTATCCAGCTCATCCCAATTGGGTTTACCATCTTTGGCTGAAATACAGGTAATGCCATTAGCGGTTTGGGTGATGCGCTGGCCCATGGCAACGCCATGACGTTTTTTGCCGTAATCAAACGACATAATGCTTTTAAGTTTATTGCTCACGACAAGTGACAAGAGTAAATCCTAGTTTGCGGGTGGGTGATTAAATTGTTTTGACGTTATGCATGGCCAGATTGGCCGGTGATTAAATTAAGATCCACACCAAGTTTTTTAGCCGCAGACTGTGCTAATTCTTGCAAGGGGGTATGAAACAACAATTCTTCATCGGCAGGAATAGTGAGCCAACTATTGGCTGCGATTTCGGCCTCCAGTTGACCGGCTTCCCAGCCCGCATAACCTAGACATACGATAACACTTTGCGGTCCGGTGCCATCGGCAATATTTTGTAAAATATCTTTAGAGGTGGTGAGATGAACATTGCCTGCAATTTGCATATTTTGCATATCGGAATCTTCGCCTTTATACAGTACAAAACCCTGTTCGGGGCTCACCGGTCCGCCTTGTAAAACGGGTAATTTAGGCGCATTTGAGTCGTCGATATCTAACTCAGATAATATCTCCCCTAATTCCATGTTCAGAGGCTTGTTGATTACCAACCCCATGGAGCCATGTTCATCATGGTCGCATATGTAACAAACACAGCGAGAAAACCAAGGGTCACTCAATTGAGGCATGGCCAATAAAAAATGATGTTTGAAGTTGCTAGTATCTTCCATAATTAAATATTAGTCGAAAATTGAGTTTGCTTAAACTGCCAAGTACGAATGATTTCTAATACATCCGTTTGCTTGCGCATCTCTTCCGAGAACGGGGCAAAAGGAGACGCCTGACGCACAATGTGTTTGGCGGCATCATCCAGCACTTTATGGCCTGAGGACTCTAATACTTTAATTTCATGAATGGTGCCGTCGGCTCTTAAGGCCACCATTAAACGTAGGCTGCCGTTAATGTTTTTACGTTTGGCTTCGCTGGGGTAATTCAGGTTGCCAATGGATTCAATTTCTCTAAGCCATTGATTCATGTACAAGGCATCGCTGCTTTGGCGAGTGGAGCTGGCCGTTAAGCGACGGGTACGGGGTTTTTTTGATAGGGTTTGTTGTTGATTGTCTAATTTGGCCTGCAAGCTGGCGATGGCCAAGCTACGCTCCCAGAAACTCTTAACTTGTCCGTCGGGAAGCTCTAGAGCTTGGAGTTTGTTTAGTTGCTGGCTGTGGATATCTAGATCAGAAAAAAGACTGGTGATGCTTTGGCTGTCTTGGGGTTTAGCGCTGGGTGCGCTGGCTAATTGCTCTACCTGTTGGGTGTGTTGAATCTCTTCGGCCGCATAATCGGCTTGCTCGGTAGTGGTCATTTGTGCACGTTCTTGCAATGTGCCGCTGCCGGCCTGATTAGATTGCGCTAAAAAGTCGGCCTCATCAGGCGCATCTTGCTGGTGGCTTTGAGCTAGGGTGACGTCCAAGGTGGTGGCGCTATTTTGTTTTTCGGGTAAGGAGAAGCCAATGCCAAAAATAATAAGCAGGTGTACTAAGGCCGCCATGAAAATAGCAAAACTAAAGCGATCATAATCATTTACGGCAACGGCTTGATTCATTCTTTAAGGCTCATGGACTCACGTTTCACTTTGTCTTTCTAGAGTAGCAATTTTGCCTGATAGTGCAGGCAAAGGCTATGGACATTGCATCCAAAGCCTACGTCTGTGACACGTTAAACTAAGATTTTGCTTTTAAGCGCTTCTCAATGGCGTCCATTAGCATCATGGCGATGTCCTGGTCGCTATCGCGGCTGATTTCACGCACACAGGTGGGGCTAGTGACGTTGATCTCAGTTAGGTAATCACCAATTACATCTAGGCCTACAAAGATTAAGCCCTTTTCTTTTAATACGGGGCCAATTTGGTTAGCGATCCACAGGTCGCGCTCACTTAAAGGCTGGGTAACACCGGTACCACCGGCCGCTATGTTGCCACGGGTCTCTCCCTTAGCGGGAATACGGGCAAGGCTGTGTGAAACCGCAACACCGTCAATCATGAGGATGCGCTTGTCCCCTTGCTTGATTTCAGGAATGTACTTTTGCGCCATGATGGGCTCAACCCCGTAGCTGGTGAGGGTCTCAATGATAACGCTCACATTGGGGTCGTTTTCCTTTAGACGGAAAATTGAGGTGCCACCCATGCCATCCAGAGGCTTAAAAATGACGTCGCCATGCTCTTGATGGAATTCCTTTAGTCTTTTTGCATCTTGAGTGACGAGCACTTCAGGGCAGCATTGAGGGAATTCAGTGGCAAAGATTTTCTCATTACAGTCGCGCAAACTACGGGGGTTGTTCACTATTAAGGTGCCTTCTCGTTCGGCACGCTCCAAAATATAGGTGCTGTAGATGTATTGATTATCAAATGGAGGGTCTTTACGCATAAGCACTACGTCCATATCGGCTAAGGGCGCCCATACAGCCTCTTCTTTCTCAAACCAGTTGTCAGGGTCCATCTTTACCGTCAATGGGGCCATACGACCGAAGGCGCGACCGTTTTCAAGGGCCAAGTCAGCCTGCTCCATGTAGAACAATTGCCAGCCTTTGCGTTGAGCTGCATCTAATAAACCGAGGGTAGTGTCTTTTTTGAAGGCAATGCCTTCTATGGGGTCCATGATAACGGCAACTTTCAAACTCATACTTTTGGCCCTGTATAAATGTAACAATGAATGGGTAATGTGGGCTATTGTACCGTGCAAATCAATAAAAACGAGTGCTATGGCTTATCCGGCCCAAATGGCTATAGAATGCTACCCGCTAGTATGTTAAAAAGAACTGCTGTGTGGCTGTTAGGTTTGTCACTAACAATAAATAGGTAAGCTCCTGCAATAGGCTGATTTATGGCGGATAATTTCGAAAACATAAAGGTAATGGTGATTGATGATAGTAAAACCATTCGCCGTACCGCTGAGACACTCCTTAAAAAAGTGGGTTGTAATGTTATTACAGCCACTGACGGTTTTGATGCGTTAGCAAAAATTGCGGATAATCATCCGCAAATTATTTTTGTGGATATTATGATGCCACGTTTAGATGGCTATCAAACATGTGCGCTGATTAAAAATAATAGTAACTTTAAAAATACACCTGTGGTGATGTTGTCTAGTAAAGACGGTTTATTCGACAAAGCTAAAGGGCGTATTGTTGGCTCGGATCAGTACTTGACCAAGCCATTTAGTAAAGATGAATTGCTTGGCGCTATTCGCCAGCATGTAAAATAATTAAGTTCGACAGAATTTAAGCAGGGATGACAGCTTAGAGCCGCTTGCCGATAGTAATGTTGGTGATTGTTGGATGATGCTCATTAATTGTGAACTTGTTTAATTACAAGACTGAATTTATTAGATTGAGGTTTTTATGACGCGCGTGTTAATTGTTGATGACTCACCGACGGAAACATTTACCCTGAAATCCATGCTTGAAGCAAAGGGCTTTGAGGTTTTGGAAGCTGAAAATGGTGCTGACGGTGTGGCTTTGGCGCGTGAAGAACTGCCGGACGTAGTATTGATGGACATCGTTATGCCGGGGTTGAATGGCTTTCAGGCCACTCGCCAGCTAACGAAAGATGCCAAGACTGCTCATATTCCAGTGATTATCGTGACGACTAAAGATCAGGAAACCGATAAGGTTTGGGGTCAGCGTCAGGGTGCCAAAGGTTATTTAGTTAAGCCGGTGACAGAAGATCAGTTGGCTCAAACTATTCAGAGCGTCATTGACGAGGCTTAAAGATGACTCCATTTGCACTGCTGCAAAATATAGCTCAACGATGCCGCTCTCATGCGGCGGATTTGCCTTCACCATCTGAGGCGGTTGAATATTGGCGTGGTGTAGGCTTTATTCTGGCGGGCAAGCGTTATGTTGCGACCATGTCGGATGTGGGTGAAATTCTAACATCACCCAAATTAACCCCCGTCCCGGGTGTTAAGCATTGGGTGCAGGGCGTTGCGAATGTTCGTGGGCGTCTGGTGCCTATTATGGATTTGGCGTCTTTTCTGGGTGGGCGTGTATCAAGCCAGCGAACGCAGAGAACCTTGATCATTGAAAAAGGCGATTTGCTTAACGGCTTAATAGTAGATGCCGTTTTGGGTATGCAACACTTTCCCATGGACTCTATTCAGGAGCCCAGTTCTGCTGATGTAGCGGATAAAGCGACCCCTTTTATATCGGGTGTTTTTCAGCGTGATGGCGAGCAGTGGCCGATATTTAGTTTTGATGCTCTGGCTAAAAATGAGCATTATATGGATATCGCCGTATAGTGATTGTCCGCCGCTTGATTACCGGTGGGTACTTACAGAGTTTGTAGAAAACAGGCACTATATTTCCTTGTAGTGAATATCCGCGGCATTAATGCTGGTGGTTATACAAAGGTATTAGCAAAAGATGAACACTGTATAGATATTACTGTATAGTGAATATTCGCTACCAATTGGTAGCTGATAGATTCAAGCAAATTAGAATAATTAGACATAGTTACGGTTGCGGAGAATGCAAAAATGAAAGCGAGTGCAGGCGGTGCAATCCGTTCAACATTATCAAATAACACTGCACGAATAGGCTTTATAGCCGCTTTCGTAGTCTTTATTTTGACCTTCTTGGCGATAACTGTATTCGTACAGTACAAATCTTCTCAGGATAAAGAATATATTTCTCACTCTTCTGAATTACGAGTACTGTCTCAGCAGATCGCGAAAAACGCAGTAGAAGCAGCGGCCGGTAAAGAAGAGGCTTTTAAATTGTTAGGCGTGGCTCGTAAGAACTTTGAAGTTCGCTGGGGCTATGTTAAAAACGGCGATCCGTTGACAGGTTTACCACCAAGTCAGGTTGACGGTATTAATGAACTGGAAGCACTATGGAAGGAATCCAGCAGTTCTGCCGATAGAATTATCGAAACGCGTGATACGGTATTATCTCTACACGAAGTTGCCGCAACCCTTTCTGAAACAATTCCTCAGTTACAAGTAGAATACGACGAAGTTGTAGAAATCTTGCTTGATAACGATGCACCTGCCGAACAGGTAGCGGTAGCACAGCGCCAGTCATGGTTAGCAGAGCGTATTGTACGTTCGGTTAACAAAGTATTGTCAGGTGGTGATGATGCAGTAATGGCGGCAGACAGTTTTGGACGAGATGCTAACTTGTTTGGTCGTGTACTTAACGGCATGATCGAAGGCAACGTGGCGATGCATATTCAGCCGGTTGTAGATGAAGAAGCCATCGATTCTTTGGCTGAGATCTCTGAGCTGTTTGAATTCGTAGCAGGCTCTGTTGATGAAATCTTAGAAACCTCTCCTGAATTGTTCCAGGTGCGTGAATCTGCAAACAATATCTTTAACTCTTCTCAGTCTATGTTGTCGCAAACCTCCGAACTTGAAAACCGCCACGAAGCACGTTCTGAATCATGGACGCTGCTACAGTCAGGTGGTTACTTGCTAGCGCTTATCGCATTGGCCATGTTGGGCGGTGTGGGTTACACCACCTACCAAGATACTCAGGTAACGCTGAAAGAAGAAGAAACTAAAAACGAAGCCAACCAAATGGCGATCTTACGATTACTGGATGAATTAGCCGACCTTGCTGATGGTGACTTGACCACGCAGGCCACGGTAACGGAAGACTTTACAGGTGCGATTGCCGACTCCATTAACTTCGCGATCGACCAAATGCGTGCCCTAGTAACCGCGATTAACGAAACCGCTGTACAGGTTGCATCGGCTGCACAAGAAACACAGTCTACGGCGATGCACCTTGCAGACGCGGCAGAGCACCAAGCACAAGAAATTGCCGGCGCATCTGCAGCGATCAATGAGATGGCGGTATCCATCGACCAAGTATCTTCAAACGCATCTGAGTCCACCTCGGTGGCAGAGCGATCAGTAACGATCGCCAACAAAGGTGCTGAAGTGGTACAGGCCACTATTAACGGCATGGATAACATTCGCGAACAGATTCAAGAAACATCAAAACGTATCAAGCGTCTGGGTGAATCTTCGCAGGAAATCGGGGATATCATATCCTTGATTAACGACATCGCCGACCAAACCAACATTCTATCTCTTAACGCTGCGATTCAGGCCTCCATGGCCGGAGATGCAGGTCGAGGCTTTGCGGTAGTAGCAGATGAAGTACAGCGTCTAGCTGAACGTTCAGCAGCGGCAACCAAGCAGATTGAAGCCCTGGTTAAAACGATCCAGAACGATACCAACGAAGCGGTTATCTCGATGGAACACACCACTGCGGAAGTAGTGCGCGGTGCACGTCTAGCGCAAGATGCGGGTGTGGCACTGGAAGAGATTGAAATAGTATCTAAAAGCTTGGCAGATTTGATTCAAAACATCTCCAACGCAGCCCGTCAGCAGGCCTCGTCTGCTGGTCACATCTCAAATACGATGAACGTAATCCAAGAGATTACCTCGCAAACATCCGCTGGTACGACGGCAACCGCCAAGTCCATCGGTAACTTGGCCGAAATGGCCACGAAGTTGCGTGAATCCGTAGCCGGCTTCAAGCTGCCTGAATCTAACGTCTAGTTAGGTGGGAGCGATGTCAGCAGCAGGGTGGTCATTAAAATCCCTGCCGGATATGAGTGAACAGCAATTTTTGCTTTGGCAGCAATTGCTGGAAACTCGCACCGGAATTTTTGTTACCGAACAGCGAAAATCATATTTACAATCTAGCTTAATGCAGCGCATGCGCGAGCTGGAATATGATGATTATCAAGTTTTTTATGATCATATTGTAAATTCCCCTATGGGAAAAATTGAATGGTTGAAGTTGGTCGACAGGTTAACGGTTCAAGAGACACGCTTTTTTCGTGATCCAGCAGCGTTTAAATATGTAGCGCAGTATATAAAGGATCGACAAGCAAAATTTGATAAGAAAAACCCATTGGATATCTGGAGTGTAGGGTGTTCAAGTGGTGAAGAAGTTTATAGTTTGGCGATGCTCTCGCAAGAGGTATTGAAGCCATTCAATAAGACAAAATTTTGTATGGTTACCGGAACCGATATTAGTGTGCCGGTTCTGAATAAAGCAAGGCAGGGTATATATTCACAACGTCGTATTGACCTGCTGAGTGAACATTATAAAGAAAACTATTTTTCCACGCTCGATGCAGGTCAATCTGAAATCGTAGCTGGGATTAAATATAATACCTGTTTTGCACAGGTAAATATTTTGCAGTTAGATGAAGTAGCGAAATCTCTTCGCGATATAATTTACTGTCAAAATGTCTTAATTTATTTTCGCCGCTGGCGTCGACAAGAGATACTTAACCACTTAGTGGAAAGGTTATCTCCTGGTGGGTTACTTTTAATTGGCATGGGTGAAATGGTGGATTGGCATCACCCAGAGCTCGAGTCAGTTAAAGGACATCAGGTTACGGCGTTTATTAAGCGTGCGGGTCATAAGAACCACTAGGATGCGGAGCCAATATGGCCGATCGCCATGATTACGTTGCCCTTGATTGGGTTAAAGGCGAAATTGAAGAAGTCTTAAAGCAGGCTCAGTATGAACTCGAGGCTTTTGCAGAGTCTCCTGATGATACTGCGCGCATGAAATTCTGTTTGACGTATTTGCATCAAGTGCGTGGCACGTTGCAGATGGTTGAATTTTATGGCGCTGCCATGCTGGCTGAAGAAATGGAACTGGTTGTCCAAGCAATGCTGGACGACAAAGTTAGCCATGCCGCCGAGGCCCGTGAGGTTCTCATGCAGGCGATACTTCAGCTACCCAATTACCTCGATCATATAAAACTGGGTCGCCGCGATTTACCTGTGGTGCTTCTACCAGTATTGAACGATCTTCGCGGTGCCCGCGGAGAAAGTCTGCTATCTGAAACATCGTTATTCCAGCCTCGAATAGACACCATTGAGCCAATAAGCGATGCTCTAAAAACCCAATTCTCTGATAAACAAGTTATCGACCTAGTTCGTAAACTTCGACAAATGTATCAGGTTGCTTTATTAGGTGTGTTGAAAGGTAAAGACCTAGAACGCAATGTTGAATACCTACAAAAAGTAACTACTCGTCTTGCGAAATTACTTAAAGGTGCACCCGCGCAATCGTTGTGGTCGGTAGCATCGGCTGTATTTGAAGGCATTACCCAGAATGGAATCGCGGTAAACAGTGCTATTAAAGAATTGTTAAAGCAGTTAGACGCGGAATTAAAATCATTTGTAAATCATGGCCCTACTTCTTTAAATCAAGTGCCTCAAGATCTGCTGAAGAACTTATTATTTTACGTTGCTAAATGTGATGTTGATACGCCATTAATTGGCATCATTAAAAATGAATTCAATTTATATGACGCCCTACCAAGTAGCTCAGATGTAAACCAAGAACGTAAAGCGTTGGAAGGCCCAGATAAGGCCACCATGGGATCGGTAGCCAGCGCATTAATTGAAGAAATAAACAGCCTAAAAGAACAGCTAGATGTTTTGGTTCAAGACAAAACAGCGCAGCCTGACAAACTAAGTATTTTACTGCCTGGCTTTAAGCAAATTAGCGATACCATGGGCATGTTAGGTCTTGGTACACCTCGCAAAGTTATTCAAGAGCAGTACGAAATCTTAAACCGATTTGTGCTAGATAATAAAAGTGCCAACAATACTCAACTTATGGATATTGCAGGTGGTCTGCTTTATGTGGAAGCCTCGTTATTAGGATTAAGTGATAAGTTTGGTGCAGGCGAAGTACAGTCGCCTTCTAATTTACAATTAGGCGAAGCTCAGCATGTTGTATTGCGAGAATCTAAGCAGCTAATTGAGCAAGTAAAAGATTTAGTCGTTGAATACGCGACTAAACAAGGTGAACTAAGTTTATTGGGGGATGCTGGTGAGTTAATGATGAACTTGCGCGGCACCTTGATTATGGTTCCGCAAATCGAAGCGGCAGATATTGCTCGCATCTGCTCCAATATTTTACAAAACCACGCACACCGCCAAGAACGTCCAAAAGACATGTTGTTGGATGCACTGGCTGAAGCGCTTAGTGGGATTGAGTATTTTATCGAGCGCCTTGAAGAAAATAGCCAAGGTGGTGGCGCCGACATACTCGTGAAAGCACGAAAAGCAATATTACCTTTCATACCTGCTGGCGACATTACCGAAACAGATGGCATTTTAGAGCAAGAAATTTTCGAAGACGATTTAGAAGAGGTCGACATCGTTACAACCCCTCTTGATAATTTCGGGATCAACGAAGAAATTATTGATGAAATTGAAAATATTGAACCTAGCCAAGTGTCAAAGGTTAGTTTGGCTATTGTTGAAAGCGGAATCAGTGAAAATGAAGAGTTAGCATCTGCCCAACAACTTAATAATGAATTAAGTGAGTCCCTACAAGAGCTAAATGAAAATGAAGACTTAGCCCTTGAAGATGACATGCTATCGGCTGCTTTGGATGATGCACTAGATGCCCAGCCGATTGAATTAGATGTGCCCGAGACGGTCATTAATCAAGAGCTTGAAACATCAAGTTTAGAAGATGATGACGATGACTTAATTGATGATGAAATCATTGAGATATTTTTAGAAGAAGCACAAGAAGTACTTGAGGCTATTGTAGAATTTTGGCCTAAGTTTAAAGCGAACAATCAAGATGAAGATGCGCTAGCTAATACACGCAGGGCCTTTCATACTTTGAAAGGCAGCGGCCGTATGGTGGGGGCCCAAGAAATTGGTGAAACCGCTTGGGCAATTGAAAACATGTTCAACCGTCTGCTTGATAAAACGATAGAAATGAGCCAGCCGTTTATAGACATCGTTGAATATATGGTTGAGCAAGTACCCGCTCTGATAACCGCTTATGAACAGCGACGCGCAAGCGATGTGGATATTTTAGCCATACAGGAATATGCCAACAACATATCTGCTGGCAACGATGTAGAGGCTTGGCAATCAACCGACGCTGAACAAGAAGTGGCAGCTGAACTTCCTGCATTAAGTGTCAGTGAAGAAATGTTACTGGACTCTGCTTTGTTAGAGGTTTTCAGTTCAGAAATTGAAAGCCATATAGAAGTATTGCAAGGTTTTATTGAAACCGCTCAGCAAGAAGATTACAACACGCCTATTGGTGATACGTTACAGCGTGCGCTGCACACACTTAAGGGCAGTGCCCATATGGCTCACATTGAGCACATAGCCGATATCGCTGCCTCTCTTGAGAATTTCTCAAAAGATTTGTGTGCTTATCATGTGGAAATGTCAGCTGAAATCGTACATTTGTTTATTCGTGGTAAAGATTTAATCGATGATGGCTTTAAGCAATTAACCACAACACCTTTTGCTAAAATTGCTGGCAGTGAAGATTTAACTGCAGATGTACAAAGACTTTCGCAGCAACTTATTGCTGACTTTCATCAGCGTCTAGGTACCAGCGGGAACAACAGTGTTGACCCGCAAGTACTTAATATATTTTTGTCTGAAGGCATGGATATCTTGCTGGATGTTGAAAACATGCTTGAGCGTTGGCAAAAGCAGCCTGACGATAGCACTCTTTTAATATCTATTATTGATGAAATACAAACCCTTGAAAAAGGGGCAGCAATGGCAGATTTATTGCCTATAGTTGATCTGTGTGAAGCGCTTACAACCGCGTATCAATCGGTGATGGATCAAAGTACAGCTGCCGACGATCCATTTATAGATGCCATAAAAGAAGGTTTAGAAGGCCTTTTAAACATGATGGATATGGTGGCGGCAAGCCAGGCCATTGTTCAAGATAAAGCATTGCTAGCCGAGTTATCGGGCAGTGTTGCATCAGATAATATAGCACCACAGGTAACCTCATTAGATAATGAAATTGAATTGGTTTTACCGGAAGTCGTGCTGGAAATTCAGCCTGAACAAAGTGATATTGACCCTGAATTACTAGAAATATTCCTTGAGGAAGCGCAAGAACTTATAGAGTCCATCAGTGCTTCTTTATTAGAGTGGAAAAAAGATCGCAATAACTTGCTTCAAGTTGCTGAATTGCAGCGAGACTTGCACACCTTTAAAGGTGGCGCACGCATGGCTGAGATTAATGCCATTGGTGATCTGGCTCATGAACTTGAAGAATTATACGAAGGCTTAAGCCTTGGACGTTTAACGGTTAATGATCAATTATTTGATTTGCTCGTGTTGTGCCATGACCGATTAGAAGACATGGTGTTAACGTTAGTTTCCGGGTCTAGTGCTAAGTCAGCACCAGAACTCATAACCGCCATTGAACTCTTCATAGCTGGAGAGTCATTAGAGTTACCTGAGACAACGATTGAAGCGCTTCCGTTAGAAGCCAATAAACCTGTAGAAGTTGCAGCCGATCAGCCGGTATCCATTAGTGTCACGGCTATGGCCATTGAAGCCGATGCCGAAGTGGCTGAAATTTTTATGGATGAAGCTGAAGAGCTTATGGCTGAGCTAGATGGCGTTATACAGCAATGGCAAGAAGAGCCTAGTAATAGCGATCATAACGAAGCTATTCAAAGAGTACTGCATACTCTTAAAGGCGGCGCATTTATGGCCGGCCTTAAAGAGATTGGCGAACTAGCTCACCATATGGAAAGCGAATTACAGTCTCGCTTAGTTAATAAAGAAAGTGCAGACGCGCAGTTATTTACGTCCCTTCATTCTCAATACGATTTCATTGCCAGTCGCATTGATAGCGTTGTGTTGTGGTTAAAGCAAGGTGCCCAAGAAGGCGCTTTAGTTGAATCGCCTGTTGTAACTGCGCCGGCTTCAATGAACAAACAATCGGTAGAAACAGCGTCAGAATCTACAGATGGTGCTCGCAATAATGTAGTGCCTTTGCGCGCTATCACAGAGGCACAAAAAGCCACGGCTCAAGAAGATGCCAGTCGTCGCTCGCAACCTCAAGAAATGATAAAGGTACCCGCTGAGCTTTTAGATGGCTTAGTAAACTTGGCAGGTGAAACATCCATTTCTCGTGGGCGCTTGGAAAACCAAGTAACCGATTTTGCTTTTACTCTAGAAGAAATGGACGCAACGCTTGATCGCCTTAAAGATCAGTTGCGACGCTTAGATATAGAAACTGAAGCTCAGGTCTTGTTCCGTCAGGAACGTCATGGACCAAGCTACGAAGACTTCGACCCACTAGAAATGGACCGTTATAGTCAACTGCAGCAGTTGTCTCGATCGTTAGTAGAGTCAGCGTCGGATTTAATGGATTTAAAGAGTACCTTGCTGGATAAAACCCGCGATGCTGAGACATTATTATTACAGCAGTCACGAGTTAATACCGAGCTTCAAGAAGGCTTGATGAAAACACGCATGGTACCGTTTAGCCGTTTGGTACCTCGCCTGCGCCGTATCGTTCGCCAAGTGAGCCAAGAGCTGGGCAAACAAGTTGAACTTCAGGTTAATAATGCTGAAGGTGAGATGGATAGAAGTGTCCTAGAGCGTTTAATTTCACCTCTTGAGCACATGTTAAGAAACGCAGTGGATCATGGCCTAGAAAGCGATGAAGGTCGACGAATAGCAGGCAAGTCGGAAGTGGGCAATATCTCACTTAGTTTATTCCGCGATGGCGGCGACGTTGTGTTGAAGCTTATCGATGACGGTGCCGGTATTAACCTTAAAGCGGTTCGCGCTAAAGCGATTGAGCGTGGCCTATTGCTGGCCTCTGAACAAATTAGTGATCAAGATTTATTACAATTTATTTTACATGCAGGTTTTAGTACCGCACAAAAAGTGACACAAATATCCGGCCGTGGCGTCGGCATGGACGTGGTAAACAGTGAAATAAAACAAGTTGGTGGCAGCATTACTATCAACTCGGTTGAAGGTAAAGGATCTGAATTTGTCATCCGTTTACCGTTTACGGTATCGGTGAACCGAGCGCTTATGACAAAGGTAGGTGATGCACTCTTTGCCATACCTCTGAACAGCATTGAAGGTATTGTACGTATCAGTGTCGACAGTCTGCAGGAATTGTATAAACAAGATAAACCGGTTTATCAATATGCAGGTCGTGATTATCCGCTGGAATACTTAGGTACCTTGTTACGTGATGATGCCCAAGTTCGATTACCCGAAGGCAACACGTCAATGCCAGTGGTATTGGTTCGTGGTGCACAGCCAGCGGCCGTTCAAGTTGATACGCTGATGGGCTCTCGAGAAATCGTAGTAAAAGCATTAGGGCCTCAGTTTAGTTCTGTAGTCGGTGTGTCTGGCGGTACTATTCTAGGAGATGGTAGTGTTGTAATTATCCTAGATTTACCGAATATGATGCGTCATGTGCACAGTCTTGAGTACAAAGAACATATTGCCATTGAGCATGAAGAAGAAGCTCATTTACAGCATCTGTTAGAAGACAGTGTCACCTCTGTATTGGTGGTGGATGACTCGGTAACCGTACGCAAGGTAACCACTCGTCTATTAGAGCGTCACGGTATGGAAGTACGTACCGCCAAAGATGGTGTTGATGCGATGGAAATTCTGCAAGATTATCGTCCAGACGTGATGCTGCTTGATATCGAAATGCCACGAATGGATGGTTTTGAAGTAGCGACACAAATGCGCCATGACTCTAGGCTTAAAGAAGTGCCTATCATTATGATTACCTCCCGCACCGGGGATAAACATAAAGAAAGAGCAATGAGCATTGGCGTAACCGACTACATGGGTAAGCCATTCCAAGAAGAAAAATTGTTGGGCTCTATAAATAAAATTGTGGGTAAACGTCAGTGACACGAGCGGCAATATGAAACTGGCCGTGGTTGCTGAAGACTTATTACAGCAACACAGATTACGCAGTGCTATGGAAGATTTCGGTTGTGAAGTGGTGTGCTTCAATCCGGCAGTATTGCGTGAGCAGGGACTAGATCAACAGGTCTCGGCTTGGTTAGTTGATTTACGTGAAGATGATACTTTACTGGATGCTTTTTTTGAAATTGAGCAACCGGTATTGCTTGGATTTGAAGCGGCGCCGACTAAACAGCATAAAGATTACCCTAAGTGGGAAAAGCGTCTTTACGGTAAGCTTAAACAGTTAATTGGCACAGATTTAATTCACGAAAAAAATGCTGCCAGTTTAAATTTAATTGAAAAAATGGCTACTGCCAAACCCGCTCTTTCTCTACCTCAAAACATTAATATAAACCCTGGTGCTAAAGCTAAATATATTTGGACGCTGGGAAGCTCGTTAGGTGGACCTGAAGCGGTTAAAGAGTTTCTGGACGCACTTCCTGATGGGCTGCCAGTGGCGTTTGTTTACGGTCAACATATTGATGCTCAGTTTGTACCGGTACTAGCCCGAGTGTTAGCCCGCCACTCTCACTTTAAATTGATGGTAGCAAGCGATGGTATGAGTTTACATAATGGCGAAGTATTGATTGTGCCCGCTGAAAGAGAAGTGACGTTCATGGCTGGCCAAGTGAAGATTTGTGATCATGAGTGGCCCGGCCCCTACGGCCCCTCGGTGGATCAACTAATTTTAAATATGCAGCGCGCTTACCAAAACTCAGGTGTCATTTTGTTTAGCGGTATGGGTAATGATGGAGCTGTTGCTGTTCAGTCACTCAATAAAAAAGAACGTACTGAGCCGACACAAATATGGGCTCAAAGCAGTGAAAGTTGTGCGAGTTCTGCTATGCCTGATTCAAGTCGCGAAACCGGCGCGGTTAATTTCAGCGGAACACCTAGAGAATTAGCCGAACATTTAGTGACATATATTCAAACACAAGAACAAAACATTCATCGTGTTCAAGATAAGAGCATAGGGAATAAAGGGGATACCACATGCAGCAAATAACGGGCGAAAAAAGCGAAGAAGATGTACTGCCTTGTTTATTAATTCCTGTTCAGGGTGGGCGTTTAATCTTGCCAAACGTAACCGTAGCGGAACTTATTGCATTTCAAGAGCCCGGCCCAAGTCAAGCAGAAGCGGATTGGGTACTAGGGAAAATGGAGTGGCGCGGCACAATGATTCCACTGGTGTCTTATGAGAAATTCTGTGGCCAAAAAAAGGGTATTCCAGGGCAAGATTTACGAATAGCCGTAGTAAACGCGCCCAATGGTGACAGCGGAGCATTAAGGTTTTTTGGTGTTGTGGTGCAAGGTATTCCAAGTCTAATTAAACTGGAAGAAGCAGCCATTAAAGAGAATCTGAATACAACGTTGGTGGTTGGCCAAAAGTTATCGGTTACCCTGGAAACAGGTCATGCAATTGTGCCTGATTTGGATGCCATTGAAGCGGCTCTACTTGATGAAAACTGGCAGTAACAACCCGTAATAACTATCTGTAATAAATAATAGGGGCGTAAGCCCCCCATCGCTGACCTTTTTTAAAAATCCCCCCATAAGTCCTGCATTAAACACAGTGCCGTTAACGCCGCCGTTTCAGTCCGTAATATTCTTGGACCAATAAGTTTTGCCTTAAATGAGTGATCGCACGCTAAAGACACCTCTGAGTCACTAAGGCCTCCTTCGGGTCCCACTAATATGCAGGCACGTTTAGCGGTTTCAGCACTCTTCTGAGAGGCTCCCCTAGGGTCTAGCACCCATTTCTCATCAGCGTTAACTTGGCTTAACCATGGTTCAAGTTGAATTGCTGGGTGAATAACCGGAACAATATCTCGGCCACTTTGTTCACAGGCCGCGATGGCAATCTGACGCCACTGACGCATCTTTTTATCTAGTCGTTCATCATTGAGCTTAACATCACAGTGTTCGGTCCACAGGGGGGTTATTTCATTTACGCCAAGTTCAACGGCCTTTTGTATGGCGAATTCAAATCGATCACCTTTAGAAATAGCTTGCCCTAAATGGATATGCAACGGAGATTCTAATTGAGTGGCTATTTGCTTGCCCAGCTGGATAGAGACACTTCTGCGTTCAACACTGGCCACATTAGCTTCAAAGTGACTTTGTGTATTACCATTAAATAGAAATAATGCGCGCCCAGTTTTCATGCGCAATACTTTGGCTACATGATTGGCGGCCGCTTCGTCTAATTCAATCAGTGAATTTTCGATGAGGTCTTGAGGAGTATAAATTCTGGGTATTCGCATAAATGTTAATCACACATGTTACGTATCAAAAAAAACGGGCAATGCCCGTTTCATTTACTTAAATTAAAGGGCGCCACCGGCTACCATAAATTTAAGTTATTCCAAATTTTAAGCGATGGCGCTGATTGGTTTAAGGTATAAAAGTGCAAACCAGGTACGCCATTTTCTACTAAGTCTTCACACATCATAGTGATAACTTCTTCACCAAATTTTTCGATGCTTTGCGTGTCATCACCATAAGCTTCTAGTTGCTTACGAATCCAGCGTGGAATTTCAGTACCACAGGCATCTGAAAAACGAGCCAGTTTAGTATAATTGGTTATGGGCATAATACCTGGATAGATAGGTGTCTCTATACCCATGTCCAAGCAGCGATCAACAAAGTGCAGGTAACTGTCGATGTTGAAAAAATATTGAGTGATCGCACTGTCAGCGCCAGCATCTACCTTACGTTTAAAATTTAATAAGTCAGCTTCAAAGTTGCTGGCTTGTGGGTGCATTTCTGGATAGGCGGCTACCTCTAAATGAAACTGGTCGCCATGCTCCTGCTTAATTAACTCTACTAATTCATTGGCATAGGTAAGCTCGCCAGAACTGGCAGCCATGCCTGACGGTAAGTCACCGCGTAAAGCCACAATACGATTGATGTCGTTTTGTGCATAATCATTTAACAATTCTTTAATGCTCTCACGGCTTTCACCTACACAGGATAAGTGTGGTGCGCCTGAAATGCCTAAATTATTAATGTTGTTAACAATATCAATTGTATTGTTACGTGTTGAGCCTCCGGCACCATAGGTGACAGAGAAGAAATCTGGGTTTAGCTTAGCTAAAGTATCACGAGTATTGAATAATTTTTTGCGACCTTCTTCCGTCTTTGTGGGGAAGAATTCAAAACTTAAACGGAAATCATCCATCGGTGGAGCCTCGAGCTGGTAATTCAATGTTAAACATTAAAAGACTAAAACAATAAAAAAGTAGCCCACTTATGGTGGGCTTAATTCTTTAAGCGGTCAAACACTTGATAAAGGTTTAACCGCTTATTTTAGCTGCTTTTAAACAACTACTTAGTACTTGTACGATTCAGGCTTGTAAGGGCCTTCAACCGGTACGCTAATGTAATCGGCTTGCTCTTGTGTTAACTGAGTTAACACTCCACCGAAACCGGCAACCATGTCAGCGGCCACTTCTTCGTCTAGCTTTTTAGGCAATACTTTAACGTAGATGTTTGCTTCTTTTTTATCGGCTTCAAGGTCAGCAAATTTAGCATCCCACAAATACATTTGCGCTAGTACTTGGTTGGCAAATGAGCCATCCATGATACGGCTTGGGTGACCCGTTGCGTTACCAAGGTTAACCAAGCGACCTTCAGAAAGAAGAATTAGGTGATCGTTTGTTGCGGCGTCACGTACAACCTTATGAACCTGTGGTTTAATTTCCTGCCATTCCCAGTTTTCACGCATGAATGCAGTATCAATTTCGTTATCGAAGTGACCAATGTTACATACTACAGCGCGAGACTTAAGAGCTTGCAACATGTTCTTGTCACATACATCCGCGTTACCGGTAGTGGTTACGATTAAGTCAGTGTTTTCTAGCAACACTTTATTGATGCCAGCAAGAGTACCTGTATTCACACCATCAATGTAAGGCGATACCACTTCAAAACCGTCCATACATGCTTGCATGGCACAGATAGGATCGATCTCACTTACTTTAACAATCATGCCTTCTTGGTTTAAAGACTGAGCAGAGCCTTTACCAACATCACCGTAACCTACAACTAACGCTTTTTTGCCGGCTAGTAAATGGTCAGTACCACGCTTGATCGCATCGTTTAAAGAATGACGACAGCCGTACTTGTTATCGTTTTTAGATTTAGTTACTGCATCATTAACATTGATGGCTGGAACCTTAAGCTCGCCTTTTTCCATCATCTCTAATAAACGGTGAACACCCGTAGTGGTCTCTTCCGAGATACCGTGAATAGCGTTAAGCATTTGTGGGTATTTGTTATGAACCATTTCAGTTAAATCGCCACCGTCATCTAGAATGATGTTGGCATCCCATACTTTGTCAGAACCCGTACCGGCTAAAATAGTTTGCTCGATGCACCATAAAAATTCTTCTTCAGTTTCGCCCTTCCAAGCAAATACTGGAACACCGGCAGCGGCTACAGCTGCAGCTGCGTGATCTTGTGTGGAGAAAATATTACAAGAAGACCAGCGAACTTCAGCACCCAGGTCAACCAATGTTTCAATCAAAACAGCAGTTTGAATGGTCATGTGAATACAACCCATGATGCGGGCACCGGCTAAAGGCTGTGCGGCTTTGTACTTAGTACGCAAAGCCATTAGCGCAGGCATTTCGCCTTCAGCGATATCAATTTCTTTACGGCCCCAGGCCGCATCTAGTTCAAATGCTTGGGCGTCTTTTGCAGCTACTTTATAATCGGTAAAGCTCATATTGTATTCCTTGTTAAACGTATGCGTTTAAAGTTGTGTAAAAAATTATTGTCCAGCGGCACTTTTTAAAGCATCCACTTTGTCGATTCGTTCCCACGTGAACGCTGTGAAGGTTTTGGTTTTCTGTTCACCACGATCTTCATAGTTGTAGGTTGCTTCATACGGCTCACGACCAAAGTGACCATAGGCGGCGGTAATCTGGTACATAGGGTTTAATAACTCTAGCTGGTTTTGAATGGCGTAAGGACGTAAATCAAATACCGTACGAATTACTTTGGCCAGTTCGATGTCGGTAAGCTTGCCGGTACCAAAAGTATTCACCGCAATAGACGTAGGCTCGGCTACACCAATGGCGTACGACACCTGCACTTCACAGCGTTCGGCTAATTCAGCAGCCACGATATTCTTGGCAACATAACGGCCCATGTAGGCAGCTGAACGGTCAACCTTGGAAGGGTCTTTGCCCGAGAAGGCACCGCCACCATGACGGGCCATGCCGCCATAAGTGTCCACAATGATTTTACGGCCGGTTAGACCACAGTCGCCAACGGGTCCACCAATAACAAAGTTGCCGGTGGGGTTAATGTGGTAAAGGGTGTCGGCGTGCAACCATTCGCTGGGCAATACCGGCTTGATAATATTTTCCAAAACCGCTTCACGCAAATCTTCTAGCGAAATACTAGGGTCGTGCTGAGTGGATAAAACCACGGCATCAATTTTTGGGCTGTCGCCTTCGTAGTTAATGGTCACCTGCGATTTGGCATCTGGGCGCAACCAAGGCAGAGTACCGTTCCTGCGCAATTCAGCTTGACGCTCTACTAAAAGGTGCGAGTAATAAACGGGGGCAGGCATAAGATTAGGCGTCTCATTGGTGGCGTAACCAAACATCAGCCCCTGATCGCCAGCACCCTGATCTTCCGGCTTTTGACGGTCAACACCTTGATTAATATCAGGTGATTGTTTACCTATGCAGTTCATGACCGCGCAGGTGGCGCCATCAAAACCCACGTCTGAGCTGTCATAGCCGATGCCGGTGATCACATTACGCACGATATCTTCCAAGTCCACATAACAAGTGGTGGTTAACTCACCCGCAACGATGGCCATGCCGGTTTTAACCAGTGTCTCTACCGCTACGCGGGCATTAGGGTCGCGGGCAATAATGGCATCCAGTACGGCATCTGAAATTTGATCGGCAAGTTTATCCGGATGTCCTTCGGAAACCGATTCAGAAGTAAAAATTGAATATTCACTCATTCGTATTCTCCTTTAGTCTTTTATAGTAGTGCAAATATTGTCCATTATGCGGTTACGACAAAATGGTATTTAGTAACGTTTATTAATTAGGGTTTTCTAGCTCTTTTTTTCTGAGCTCTTTTTTCTAAGAAGGTGAATCTGAATTTGAAAGCCATTTTTAAGGCCCACTAAAACGGGTTCCTGGGTTTCAAATCCTAGCTGTTTAGCCCAGCCTAGTAATTCATCGGGTTCAAACCCCATCCAAAAGTCACCGCAGGCTTCTCTTACCCAATCTTGTTGGTGCGCACATAAGTCAGTTATTAAGAGCTGACCTTCGTTATTCAAAATTTGCCAGCATTGCGCTAAAAATTCAGCAGGGGAGGCAATGTGGTGAAGCACCATATTTAACGCAACTAGGTCAGCGTGCACGTTTTTCTGTAGGGCCGTTTTAATGTCACCGTGAATAAATTCAATGTTTTCCAAGTCTTTAACTTGGGTTTTGGCAAGGTCTAGCATGGGTTGGGCAATGTCCAATGCGTAAACTTGCTCAAACTGTTCACTTAGAAAAGGCAAAAATCCACCATCGCCGGGGCCAATTTCAAGTGCGCAGTGATGTCGTTTTAACGGACTACGCTTCAGGGCTTCTTGAATGGCGTCGCTGTAATGCTTGTAGCCAGCAATGCGATCGGTGACCGAGTCTAGCTCTGCTGCATGACTTTCAAAGAAGGCCGCCCCAATTTGCTGGCGGGCATGGCGAATGGCACTGAGTGTGGCCTGCGCACTTTCATCTAAATCATCGTTATCCAGGCAGCCTAGGATGCTTTGCTGCACAGGCGCCACATTAAGGTCGGTATTAATATGGCGTCGATAAAACAGGGTGTTGCCTTCACGGCGGGTATTAAGCCACGCGGCTTGGGTCATTATTTTAAGGTGATGACTTAAAGCAGACTGCTTTATATCCAGTACCAATGCCAACTCACTGGCGGTTAGTGAGTCTCGCTTCAATAGCCTTAGAATCTGCAACCGAATAGGGTCAGAGCAGGCTTTCAATGTGAGCTGAAGGTTAATATTGGGATCGATGTTAAGCATTTTTGAAATGTAGCAGTGAATATGGCTCTTCGCAAGTCTATTTCAAAATATATTGAAATAGACTATAGGTAGGCTTGGTATTTCCCCAATAGATCAAGTAAAGTGGATCTGAGCCGATAATAATAATGATAACGGACTAGTTTAGGGGATTGATCATGGATAAGAAGAATGTACTGGGGTTACTGTTTTTTATGGGCCTCTTTGGTGTGATTATATCCGGCATGATGGTGATGCAGCCTGAAAAGAGCGCTGCTCAATATAACCGAGACAACCAAACGGCAGAGACAACCTTGAGTGGTTTTCCGGTGCTGCCTAGTAATTAAGACAAATCTCCACCTAAGTAGAGCGCCTTTGGGCGCTTCCTCATCTATTTAAAATACTGCTATTTAGTAAATCCTCGCTTCAGAAACTACATGTTAACGAATTAAGTTATGTGTTTATAATCACCGCCTTAATGGACTCAGTGACAGGTATGTTGTGCGTAAATTTCTTTTAGTTTTACTTATCCCCCTTTTTTTAATTGCCTGCGGCAGTGACTCCG
>JAPYOO010000109.1 GCA_029938135.1 Bermanella sp.
CGAATCTGCAGCATTCACATTAAGAGATGCTGGGGCCAACAATAATCCTTTGGGAGCCTCGCCTGCGCTTACACGAGTAAAATTAAAGCCGCTGCCTAATCCTAAATCTATGCTGCCGGCTTCATTGGTAACACTTATACCTCCGCTGTACACCGCCATAACAAAGCTGCCACCGGCTTCCTGTTGCACCTCATAATTGGTGCCCCTAATGCCTACTGAGGCGGCCGGTGTATATACTTGATACGCACTTTTAACCCCTTTGCCAATGGTGCCGGTAATCGTGCGAAACCCCCCTTTAACTAGACGCATCAGGGCTTGCTCTTTTACACCGCTGCTGCCTAAGACATAGCTTGATATATTCATTTCACTACTGGCTTTAATAGTCATAAGGGCTTTATCAATAAAACGCAATTGCACAGAACCATTGGCACCGGTTTTTATGACATCGCCACTGAATACTTTTGAGCGTCGCTTAAGAATTCTCTGGCCACCATCCAGTGCGGTGGCCGTCACGTTACCCTTACTTAAAATAACATTCGCCGCGAGCTCTACCGCATGAAGGGGCATAACAACACAGGCAAGCAAAACAACTAAGCACACTAAGCGTTGTGAGTATAAGGACACCGAACGAATCATATATTTACCTCTCACCATTTAATGCTGGCGGCATAACACACTAACGATTAAAAGCGGTAACTCACACCCAACTCACTCTTAAAGCGCTCATAGCTATTGGCTTGCAATGTACTGTCAGCATTGTTCCAACTAAAATCATTACGCACACTTAAATTTTTATTAAATGCATGTCGCCAACCAAAACCTGCATTGATAGCCGTGTCTTCACGTAGTTCGCTGTAAAGGGCAATATTAATGGCGTCGTATTGGGTTTTCATGATTCCCAATAAAAAGTAATAGCTGCGACGCTGCCCCCACAAATGACTACTTTGCAACGTCAATCCCTGATAGCTGCGCCCGTTAAACTCATTAATGCTTTTGCCAGCCTCATCCAAACCAAATTGCAACGCCACCACCCAATTATGTTTTTGTGGCGAACTAGATGCCGATACATTAAGCACCGCTTGATTTAAATCACCATCACTATTAGTTGCGAACGTGTGTTTACCCAGGCTTAACCCTGCCGACAAGTGAATGCCCGAGCCATGTTCATAAAACGCTTGCGCCAGCGCACTGCTAATATTTAAAAATGATTCACCGTTAAGTTGCACATATTGGTAACGCCCTGCACCGCGCCACTTAACCGGCCCGCTATAACGGTTATAAAAACTAAAACCGCCTTCAACTAACACCGTGGTCAAATCATAGGTATCAACTTCAGTGTTTAATCGACTTGAA
Source organism: Bermanella sp. (assembly GCA_029938135.1). Taxonomy (GTDB): domain Bacteria; phylum Pseudomonadota; class Gammaproteobacteria; order Pseudomonadales; family Oceanobacteraceae; genus Bermanella. The sequence goes on from JAPYOO010000109.1 coordinate 1,354, forward strand.
CCTACCGCACGCACATCAAAGCTAGTGGTATTACTAATGGGGCTTAAATAGGCCACATTAAACATAGTACTGATGTAAGCGCTTTGTGTTTCACGGCTATCACTGCTTAATCGAATATCCACAGGAAAGACCAGCTCTTCTTTGGGCAGAAACTCTTTATCAGTGGCGCTATTAATATTGCTATCAAAGCCGCTGGCTAAATCAACAGTGGCATTAAACTTGGGTTCAACACTGCGTTGTAATTGAATGATTTTTTTAAGAAAGTCTTGTACATTTTGCTGAACTTCTTTGGGAGGGTGCTGATCGAGTACACGCTGAAACTCTATTTGCGCTCGCTCAAGGTTGTGTAAAAAAAAGTGGGTTCGAGCCAGTTCTAACCGGTACCTAGGTTGACTGCCGGAACTTAACACTAAGCGTTCAAAGGCAAATAAAGCTTGATCATAGTGCGCTGTTTCTACGGCTGCCAATCCATATTGAAAATCAAAAGTAGCGTCACCTTCATGGCTTTCGACTAAACGGTCGGCCAATGCAAAAGCCTGTTCAAATTTACGACGTTTAATCAGTACATCAAGTGCTTCCAGGCTTGCAGCAGTCGGCTCATCAGGCAATTCCTTGATGTCTTGGGCGTGAACATTAATAACCAAAGCCACCATTAATAGTAGCCATATATGCTTCATAGTATGCAAAGCCATTATTAAACGAATTAGACGTGCTTTTCGATATCTAGTTTAGCAGTGCATTTTTATTTCACCCGTATAGGGCACCCCTTAAGTGACGACCGTTCTTAAAATATCAAATTTTAGGTGCTTTTCACCTAAGAAGAGGCTTATACGTGCTGAATGATTATCTGGGTCTACACTAGTTGCAGTTATATAAACAAATTGTCTGGCTGACTAAACGCGGAGAACAAAATGATTGCTAAAAGGTTCATGAATTACCCATTGCCATTAACAATCTGCGTGGTGTTCATGTCAGCATTATTGTCCGCCTGTGGATCAAGCGACGATAATGACAATAGTTCAGCACTTACGTCCTCAGATAGCAGTAAGGTTTTTGTATCTCAAGTGGGGGCGGTAACGGTATCAGGTGTGGTAATTGACGCAGTAAAACGCACGACGATTTCTGGGGCAAGTGTCAGCATGCGCATTGATGGACATGTTTATACCGTTTCAAGCGCTTCTAGTAGCCATGCAAGTCCCGGCTCATTTACATTTTTAAAAGCTGACGCTGAAAGTGAATTTTTTATTACCGTGAGCACCTCTGACAATAGTTATGCTCCTTATTTTTATGCCGATCAAACTCCCAGAACCAGCAACACAAATGATGGCATTGAAACTCAAGACATTGGCTCGATTGCACTATACAAGCCTGTAACCACTAGCATTACCGTTAAGGATATTACCGGTGGCACCGCGGTAAGTGGCTTAAGTTTGTATTATGACACTCAGGCATTGGCACAAGTGAATTCCGGCTCCACCGTTAGTATTTCTGGCATAGACGTGGTGGCCACTGAGTCTAGCACCACCACTGACGGCGTCACTACAGGGACCGGAATTTACAGCTTTTTATTGCCCGATGACGGTTCTGAATTTACCGTTATGGTAAATGAATTATTAGACAGCAGCTCGGTTGAATATAAGGGTTATAACTCGACTATTACCGCTAATGTAATGACCACGTTAAAAGCCGGCGATGATAAATCGTTTTATTTAACCAAAACCAATACCCAAAATTACACCATTTTCATTCATCTTATTGATGAAGAGGGTCATGCATACGACGCGGGGGAATCTATTGTACTCACTAAAACCGGTGACCCAGTCACCATTTTTGCCGAACGCAGAACTGCCACCACCAATGAATACGTATTAACCACCACCGCAGCCACGTTAGATTTTACTATTTTAAACATGGATTTAGATGGCGATGGATTTCTTGATACCGCCACCGCACAGTTAACCGCGCTGGGAGGTGAATCTACCAATGTATTGGGCAACGGAGCTTTTAATGCCAGCCGAGAGGCTACGGTAACCGTGCCCATTACGATGATCAGTAGTAATCAAAATATTGCAGCCGAATTAATTAGTGGCAGCGACCAGTTTCAAGTAAATGGCATTGCCGAGTTAATTTTTGCTTTTGACCGCCCTGTAGACATCATTCATGAGGTGCGCATGTTTACCACGACGCTAAATGCTAAAACAACACTTAGAGCTATGGTGGTCTCTCCTTCTATATTTGAAGACGACAAAACCACAGCCACTACTTTAATAGGGGGTGGCGGTGTACTGTTAGATGCCAACAATACTCAGTATGGCTATAATGATGACGCCTCGGCTGCGCAGGTATCTGGCGTAATCACTAACAACGATGGCACGGGTAATGTGACGTCTCCTTATGAAACAGAATTTGACAGTGCCAGTTCAGTCACTGTGATTCCATCTACCTCCTATGCCTTCACGGCCAATAATACCGTATTAACCATTACCCTAGACTCATCAACCCTTGCTGCGAATCAAAACTACACCTTTGAGATGGCCGTTAAAGGTCAACAGGCCGATACCCCCATTGCCTTTTTAAGCAAAACCATATTGGCCAAGTCAAATGCAACCATTACCGACCTTGACGACTTATGGTTGGATAATATGGATTATTTGGATACCACTACTAAGGATTTAGATACACCCGCGGCCGAACAAAATTTTACTAACCAGTCTGACCATATAAGTTTGTTTGAACCATTACCTTTGGCCACATATGACAATACAAACATCCCTCAAATTGAATACCTCACATATGGACTTACATTGGCAACGTTTAATTCCTACCCTACGACTAATGTGTATTTAATCTCCAGTGCGAAACTCAACGGCACCGTTGAAATTGTATCGGTAACCGAGACCTACCTTGATGATGCCGGTGACATAGCAACCGACATTCGCAGCCTAGTAAATGATTTTCATGGGTTAGAATACAGCAGCAACAGTGGTATCACTGCCACAGATACTGACTTAACCGCGTTAATTTCAAATATTCAATCTGAAACAAAATATTTATTGGATGTACCCAGCAACCATGGTGTGGATCCAGCAGGTTTATCAGCTGTGTACTCAACACTTGAGGACACAACTGCAGGATTAAGCCCACGAACAGTGGCCACTTCCGGTGCAGGCATTAGCAGTGAAGGAATTTATTACCTGTATGCGATTCCACTGCCCCTCGCGTCACCAGCACTAAACCAAGGTTATATATCTGCCGCAGAGCTTAATTTAAACATCAGTGTTAACGGTGTGAATTTCAGCGGTAACCGGTCTTACTTGATTAAATAACATAGCCATTACTAGGTCTGTACATTAATCATATAAAAAATAGCTCTACTTCCACTACGAAGATGTAGAGCTCATTTTATTATTTCACGCATAACGGCCCCACTCTCTTCATAAACCCTACTGAAAATAGATTAGCTACTGCATCCCTGACTGGCTTTGTGTATTCTGTGGCTCATAATGACAACATTCATCAGAAGCAGGCCGCCACAATGGACGTATTAGAGTTTTCTATTCCCCATCATTACGTTCTCGCTGCCCTGCGCGGCCCGCAGCAACAGGGCTTGGACATTCCAGCCTTACTCATAAGCTCAGGTATTTTAGAAGACGTATTGCATGAGCCCCTAGCACGAGTTTCGGCACAACAATATACCCGATTAATTCAAAATATCTGGCATGAATTGGATGACGAATACATGGGGCTAGGTAAACGAAAAAATCCGGTGGGCGCATTTTCCATGATGTGCCATGCGGTTATTCATTGCCCCAACCTAGAAAAAGCCCTTAAACGTGCTTTTCGATTTTACGGTTTATTTCCAGATATGGCTGGCCTCAAACTGATTATTGATGATGAATACGCCACCATCACCGTGGACGAGAGCAAACTAAATGATCCTGATCATTTTTTAATTGAAAGTATATTGGTTATTTGGCATCGCTTTGGCAGCTGGTTAATAGGCCGCCGCATTCACTTGCAGAGCGTTCATTTTCGCTTTCCTAAATCTAGCAGTCATAACCCGTATCAAAAATTATTTAATAGTGACGTTGAATTCAATTCTCAATTTACTGGCATGCGTTTTCCAATAAAGTTTTTGAGTGAAAAAATCAGTCAAAATGAAGCCAGCTTGAGTAGTTTCATTAAACATTCTCCCGCGGATTTGCTGGCCAAACCAGAGGAAGGTAACAGCTTAGAGGCCCGAATCCGCTCAATTATTGGTGATGACTTGTCACAAGATTTACCAAACTTTGATGCCGTTGCTAATGCATTACACACTAGCCCGCAAACCCTGCGTCGACGTTTAAAAGAAGAAGGTTTAACGTATCAAGAGTTGAAGGATCAAATGCGCCGCGATACAGCCTTGTTCTATTTAGAGCGTGGCGATTTAAGTATCCAAGCCGTGGCCGAAAAATTAGGTTTCTCGGAGCCGAGTACGTTTCATCGTGCCTTTAAAAAATGGACAGGTATGACACCTGGTGCCTATCGTCAACACGAAGATAGCTAAAATTTAAAGGTCGACTCAAAGGTAGGTTTAAAGGCGAATTAACTACCGCAAACTGCACATTCTCGGACAAGCCATGAACGAATCATTCACACTATTAACTGAAGTTAAAACCAGCCTTTTACATGGCAAAGGATTATTCAGTAAGCTGGCCATTAAAAAAGACACGATCATTGGCACACTCCAAGGTGTAGCCGTCACAGAAGATGGCCCTCATGTTTTATGGATGAACGATGGCCAAGATAAATTTAAAGTACAAAACCAACTCAAATACATCAATCATAGCAAGCAGCCCAATGTAGCCTATTACGATGATTTCACTGTGGTAGCCCTAAGTGATATCCCCATCGGGCAAGAACTATTGCATAACTATGGAGATGATTGGTCCTGATTAAGCCAAGCGTGTTAAAATGCTTGGTATATTTATGTGCACCCGTCACAAGCTAACACCACAGCTTTGCTTAAACCCCCCATTAGCGTTAGTCTGCGGTCGTCTCTCACATGATACAATCGTTTTAAACTTCGCTGGCTTTAGTCTATGTTCAATCGCTTAAACCTACATAAACTGCGCTTCCCTTTATTTTGGCAGATGATGCTGGCCATGAGCTTACTGCTGTGCCTGACCACTGTATCGTTGTGGAGCTATTTACAGTTTGACCTTAATCAGTTACTGCAGGAACAAACGGATACTTTTGCTCACACTATCAGCCAACAAGCAGCCGACAGTGCCGCTGAAATGGTCATGGCAGATGATCAAATGGCCTTAGCCTCCATGCTAGACAGCCTAGTAAGTAAGACTCAGAGCATCCACAGTATTGCCGTGTTTGACCATGAACAACTATTAGCTCAGGCACAGGGAAATAACAACAGTGAGCAAGTAAGATCCTACCAAGCAGACATATTATTCCATGATATTTTAGCCGGTAAAATAGTCCTGAGTTTAGATATCAGCCCCATAAGTGACTCACTCATCGCCACCCAAAAAGCACTAGGATTTATCTTCATGGGCATAGGTTTATTAGCGCTGGGGTTAGCCATTGTTATGGCGCGAAAACTCACATCACCATTAAAACACTTGCAAGAGGTGGTGAAGGTGGTGGCCGAAGGTCAACTTAACCCTACCCTACCCACCAGTAACAACGATGAAGTGGGAGACTTGATTCACAGCTTTAATCACATGTTACAAGGACTAAGGGATAAAGAGTCCATCGAAAATAAATTCAGCAGTTATATTTCAAAAGACATTGCCAAAGATATTTTGTCTGATTTACACATCAGTAAAAAGCCCTTACGAGAAGTAACCGGCTCCGTGCTGTTTGTTGACATTGTGGGTTTCACTCAACTTTGTGAAAAACAAAGCCCACAACATATTGCTGACATTCTAAATCAGTATTATTTTTTACTGCACCAAGCCGCAAAAATGTATAGAGGAAGTGTTGATAGCTATATTGGTGATGGCGCCATGTTAACATTTGGGGTGCACAAGGAAGACCATAAACACGCTATTAATGCCATTTGTGGAGCACAGATTTTCATTCGTTTATGCGATTTAATGAATGATCAACGAAAGCAGAATCAATTGCCCCCTTTACAATTTCGCTTAGGCCTTCATTGTGGAGCCATGTTAGCAGGTACCATTGGCTCCAGTGAGCGTATGCAGTTCACCATCAGCGGAGACACTGTGAATTTAGCAGCACGCTTGTGCGATCTCGCTGAACCGGGGAAATTATTAGTAAGTGACAACATTTATCAACACCCAGCAACGCAACAATTAATTGTCACCGAACCTGCCCACTCTTTAAATGTAAAGGGCAAAGCCCGTGCTATTAAATGTTTTTACATCTCAAGATTAGCACCTAAATTTAATCGCTTGCTTATGCAACAGGAAGCCGAGTTAAAGGCCATGCATGCCCAAGAATAACCTCAAAGGGCTCATATTAGCCTGTTTTTTACTCTTAACTGCTTGTTCCAGCATGCCTCAATCCATATGGTATCAAGATGTTAATGAGCTTATTGCGCAACATCATTACAATAAAGCCATACAGCAAATTAAAAATACGGCCGCATTTGATAAAAACAAACTGAACAAAGTACTACGTCTTGCTAAAGAACAGCGCATTAAGAACGGTAAAATATTTCACACATTTATACAGCTAAAAGAATGGGCAAAAGCTAAAAAAACGCTGCACACCAGTCAATTAAATTTACCCGCACATACCGAGTTTTTTGTATGGGAAAGGCGACTTCAAAAAGCAAAAGCTAATGAACAACGGCTGCTTGAAACCGAACAGGCATTGGCACAAGCTAATCTTTTAAAAGTGCTATTTAAGCAGCAAGATTTAGAACTAAGAAGCCATGAAACTATTTTTAACTGGTTTAACAATCGAAACCATTTACTTCAACAAAAACAACAGCTAGCCGAGCAACTTATTCAATTGTCCACCCGCGCTATTTCACAACGCGACTACAATAATGCACAAAAAACGTATCATCAAGCTGTTGAATTTGACCAGCAATTAGAACAAGAGAGATTACATCAAGCCATAGATGACTGGTTAAGTGAACAAAACCAATTAGCCACCCAAAAACGTCAAAAAAGTCTAATTAATCAATTACAAAATGCTTTAGTAAAAGCCAATTTTAAACTGATCATAAAAATTGAAGACATACTAGGTAAAGCCCCCTTTGGTGGCCAATCCGTGCGCGATATTTTAAAGAAAACTAGGGAATTAAAAGGACAAAGCGCCCTCGCTATGGATGAACAAGCCGATAAAGATTATCGCAACGGCAACATTACAGGTGCCATAACCCTATGGACGTCAGCATTGAGATTGGCCTTAATGCGCCAAGATATTCATCGTAAATTATTACGAGCAAAAAAAGTGCAGAAAAAATTGGAAAAACTTACCCTTAAGCAAGCCAACATCCCTTAAATACGCCTCTATTTGTACCCAACTAGAAAAGCTTCAAATCCATTGGTAAATTCCCTTAGCCGACTATAATTACTACATCCCTATTTAAAAATAGAGTTTGGGTAGCCAGAGGACGGTTCATGTTGGAATTCATGCTTGACCCTATAACGTTAAATGCCGGTGCCACTCCGAGCCTAAGGGCTCGTATCAACCAGTTTTATCTCTTTGATGAACAAGATTATGTTCAAGAGTTACTCGACACCTTCCCTGAACAACTTGAAGAAAGTTTCACTGAGCATGTTACTCAGTTAATACAAGGCATTCGAGACCACAACAGCCACTCTATATTGCATCAACTATTACAAGAGTATGATCTCAGCACAGACGAAGGTATTACCCTTATGTGCCTGGCTGAGTCGCTTATTCGAGTACCCGATGTGGCCACCGCCAATGATTTATTAATAGACAAACTCTCTGAGCGTGGCTGGCAACACCACTTAAATAAAAGTGAATCCTTTTGGGTAAATGCTGCCAGCTGGGGACTGGCTTTATCTGGAAAGTTACTTACCCCTAAAAAATCCCACCCCAGTGAAGCCGTGGGCGGTTTATTAAATAAACTCACCCTAAATATTACCCGTGAAGCGGTGGCCCGCGCCATTCGTATAATGGGCGAACAATTTGTTTATGCCCAAACCATCGAAGGGGCCATTGAAAATGCTAAACACCTTGAGCACAAACAACAATGCTGTTCGTTTGACATGCTTGGTGAAGAAGCCCTCACCGAGCAAGATGCCGAGCAATATTTTGAAGCATACAACCATGCGCTGGACGTGGTGGCGCAAGGCAACCAACGTAAACAACAGTTACTCGATAACGTTTCAATTAAACTTTCAGCCTTGCACCCAAGATACGAGCCTAGCCAACAACATACGGCTTTACCGCAGTTGGTTACACGAATTTTGGCCCTAGCAAAAAAAGCAAAAAGACTAAATGTTCCGATCACAATAGACGCCGAAGAACAATATCGTTTAGATATTTCTCTACAGGTATTTGAATCAGTTTTAAGTCATCAGGATCTAGCCAATTGGGGCCACTTTGGCATCGTAGTGCAATCTTATGGCAAACGCGCATTAAGCATTTTGCACTGGCTGCACGCCCTGGCTGACAAGCTGCAAATAACCATTCCAGTTCGTTTAGTAAAAGGCGCATACTGGGACACTGAAATAAAATGGGCTCAGCAATTGGGATTGCCTGAATACCCCGTCTTTACCCAAAAGCACAGCACCGATTTAAATTACTTAGCCTGTGCGCGGTTTTTACTTAACGACGGGCAGCATAAGTTAATACCAAAATTCGCAACTCACAACGCATTCACAGTGCAATACATCATCGAGATGAACTCTAGCGTTGAATTTGAGTTTCAACGTCTACAAGGAATGGGTGAGTCTCTTTACGATCAAATTAATGAAAAATTTGGAATCCCTTGTCGCATCTACTCCCCTATTGGCCTACACAATGAGCTACTGCCTTATTTGGTACGCCGTTTAATTGAAAATGGGGCCAATAGCTCGTTTGTATTTCAGGTTCAAGACCCACAAATCCCTATGCACATGTTATTGGAGCACCCTGCTGATTATTTAATTAGCTCTTCCATTTTAAACCCAAACATTCCACTGCCCTGCGAGATATTAGTCGACTACCCCAATAGCCAAGGCATAGAACTTCAACACGACAGTTATTATTACCAAACTATGGACAAAGTGGTGCCTTTTCACGAGGAGCACTATGTTTGCGCCCCTAGAATTAATGGCCATACCTTTCTGATACAGGAACCCACTGACGCCCTTAGCCCCGTCGACGGAACCATTTTAGGGCACAACCACTGGACCGGCAGTGAGGCCATCAATCAATGTATCGAAACTTTAAGCCAAACTACGTTTGAATTTCAAGACCTTGAGCCTATTACCCAAGCCATAGACCGCATCGCCGATGGTTTATATCAGCACCGACATGAATTGATATTTTTATGCATGCAAGAAGCGGGAAAAACATTACAAAATGCGGTAAATGAAGTACGCGAAGCGCAGGATTTTTGTCGCTATTATTCTCGCCAAGCGCAAAAGAATTTTGCCAATGACACCATTTTAGATTCGATCACTGGCGAAGAAAATATCTTAGGGTATCGTCCAAGGGGTACCGTTCTGTGCATTAGCCCTTGGAACTTCCCGCTGGCCATTTTTATAGGCCAAGTGTGCGCCGCTTTGGCGTGTGGCAATCGCGTTATCGCTAAGCCTGCTCGCCAGTCAGGCATAATTGCCATGCGACTCACGGAAATTATTTTTGATGCGGGTATATCCCAACAGCAACTAATTTTCATGCCTGGATGCGGTGCCGACATTACCGAGCCTCTGATTAAAAAAGGCTTGATTCATATGGTCTGTATCACCGGTTCCACGGAAGCGGCCCGTGAAGTTCAGCATTGGTTATTTAAATACAATAAAACGTTTATTCCATTATTGGCTGAGACAGGTGGACAGAATGTTATGTTTGCCGATAGTACGGCCCTTATTGAGCAATTAGTGCCCGATGTTATTGAGTCGGCATTTGATAGTTGCGGCCAACGTTGTTCGGCCTTACGGGTACTGTTTATTCAAGAAGATATAAAAGATGCATTTTATGAAGCGTTACGCGGATGTTTATCCAGCCGCCACATCGACTCACCTTTTTTACGGGACACAGACTTTGGCCCCATTATAGACCAAAGCGCAAAAAGCAATTTGGACAAGCATTTATTATGGCTTAAGGATAACGCCCAATTAATTGCACAGGGTAATTTGCGAGACAACTTACCCAGCGATTTATACATGGCACCTTGTGCTTACGAAATTAAAGATATCGCACAACTAACCCGCGAAAATTTTGGGCCTATTTTGCATATCATTCCATTTCATCACGAACAATTGGATGAAAAACTCAAACAAATAAATGACAGTGAATACGGCTTAACACTCGGCATACACAGCCGCAACCAAAGGTGGATCGACTATATCGTCAAACATGCTGTGGTGGGGAATATTTACATTAATCGCAATATGGTAGGGGCAAAGGTAGGAGCACAACCCTTTGGCGGTCATGGATTATCGGGAACCGGACCTAAGGCAGG
>JAPYOO010000110.1 GCA_029938135.1 Bermanella sp.
GAGCAGCCGCCTCCTAAGCGGCAGGCCGGAGGTTCGACTCCTCTCTGGGACGCCATTCACCTGTTTTGCCCAGTTCTTTCCAGACCTATCCCACCCCCCCCAAACCCCTTGTATAGCCCTATATATAGGTATATTATTTTCCTATGCGGTAATTTTCGGTATCGGGGAAGCCGATACTCTTTGGTACACAGGTTGGTACACAGAATAGTGGAAGCCGACTTGTGTACCAAAAAATAGACTATGTTGAAAAAATCTGTGTACCAAAAACCCGCCTTTCGGACACATAAAACTAGTTTTTTGGTACACAAAAACACTGGAGAATGACCATGCCAAAAACAGTGAAACCCTTAACAGACAACCAGTGTAAGCATGCTAAGCCCAAAGATAAGCAATACACATTATCTCACGGGGGCGGTATGGGGTTACGCATCATGCCGAGTGGCAAAAAGGAATGGATTTTAAGGTACACAAAGCCATACACCAAAGATCGTACCGCCATACAACTTGGTATTTACCCTGCCACCAGCCTGAAAAAAGCACAGAGCGATCGGGACAAGTGCCTAGTCATGCTTGCCGACAATAAAGACCCACTAGAGGTTCGTGACGAGCAAGATCGTAAGTCCGAGCAATTAAAAAATAATACGTTTCGCCGTGTTGCGGAACTATGGATGGAAGATAAACGCAGAAAAGGAAAGGCCAATCCTGAGACGGCTAAAGATATTTGGAACTCATTACAAAACCATATCTTCCCCAAACTAGGCAAGCGTCCAATTAATGAGCTAAAGCCTAAGCTGGTAGAGGCAGTAATCAAACCACTTGAGGCCAAGGGTTCGTTAGAGTTAGTCAAACGCCTATGCCAACGCATCAACGAAATTATGGCCTTCGCACTCAATGAAGAATTTATCATAGACAACCCACTAGCCCACATTAAGAAAAAATTCAAAGCACCAAGCACCACACATAATCCTTCACTAGAACCTAAAGACCTACCTGTATTAATGGAGGCAATCACGAGCGCCAGCATGGCGATACCAACTCAACTATTAATCGAATGGCAGCTACACACGATGGTAAGGCCAAATGAAGCGGCTGGTTCTAAGTGGGCAGAGATCGACCTAGATAACAATATCTGGACAATACCCAAAGGCCGCATGAAAAAGATCGGAACTACTAAACAATGGGAAGAACGAAAAGACCACGTTATCCCACTTACTATCCAAGCCATAGCGATACTCAAACAAATGAAGCCGTTTAGTGGTCATCTTGAATATGTATTCCCTAACCAACGTGATCGCCAACAAAAGGCAGGCCCAGACTCCGCAAACAACGCTTTGAAGCGAGCAGGATTAAAGGGCAAGCAAACAGCCCACGGAATGCGGACAATGGCTAGCAGCACCTTGAACGAAGAAGGGTTTAAATCTGACGTTATCGAGGCAGCCTTGTACCACCTCGACCCTAACGAGCAACGACGCACATACAACCGCACTGATTACTTCAATCAACGACGAATAATGATGGACTGGTGGAGTGAACGTATTGAGAGCGCCAGTAACGGTACGATGGAAGAACTTAAAGGCAGCCACGGCTTACGGGCCGTCAACTAACCAGTTTTACTATGTCTAGGCTGATCCCCGAAAAAGCGGCATACCTATCTGCCCTGGCATAGTATCTTTTTTTTGTAGGTCGCAGAGGTGCGCTATGGGCGGTAAAAAAATCTATCATATTTCTGACTTACCTGAATGGTTTAGCCTTGAAAATTACGAAGCTACTGAGAGTTTTAATGCTGCTAATTGGGCCTATCCTTTGGAACGGAGATTTGTAGTCCACTGGTTGTTAAATCAACACGGTTCATATTACGATGATCGCGCGCAAGACGAGTTTTCGAGAATATTACTAGAGGATCTTCATAGGCCAGAATGGTCTAGCAAGGAAGTGCTTGCTCAAGCCGCTAAGGACATTGAAAGCATTATAGAGAAGGATTACCTTTCTCATAATACAGGATTTCGTCCTGGCTTCACCTCTGGTTTACCTGGGTTCGTACAACCAATAAAATGTGGCTGGGCTTGGTATATGGCCCAAGATCTTGAAGAACACTACGGACTGAATAAAGATGGAGAGTTGGATGATATTGGCACTCCAATCATTAAATATTATAAAGATAATAATCCGAGAGGTTTAAACACCGTTCCAATTATGATCGATCTTAAAGGCTCTGATGTAGATATTAAAAATGAATTTAGCCGATTTCTTCAACACGCCAGAGATTACACTAGCATTAAAAATAAGAAATCTCACATTACAGATAGTGATCTAGATAAACTTCAAAAGTATCGTATATTGCCATACGCAGACCTAAGACTTTGGGGGGACATAAACAACAGAACTATAAGTGCTAAAAGTATTCTAGATGCTTTATTTTCCAGTGATGAAGACATTCAGGCCGTAGGGGAACCATTCATAGCTCAGACACTTAAGCCGTTTTACGAAAAAGTTATTACTGAGGATTTTATTTATGCTCTTGACCACTACATCGAAAAATAATTTGGGAAATATTCGATATTAATTATCGAAAAAAAACATTTAAACTACTCTATTCTTAACCAGAAGCAGCCGCCCTATGCTAGCCGTGTCATTAACGAAACGCAGAGGGCGCTATGCCAAATCAAAACCACGACAACAGCTTAAACCAGTCCAATATTGTCTACCTTAGGCGCCAAGAGCTTGAGGCTAGATACCAAGTCACCAAAACAACCATATACGCATGGATTAAAACGCGAGACTTTCCAGCACCAATACACTTTGGCGCTAATTTAGTACGCTGGAACTCAGCTCAAGTAAGTGCTTGGGAAAACGAGAAGAAGGCCGCATGATAGCTTCTAAACAGAATGCGATAGTCGCCAAGGCTAAAAGTAACGAACCTCGTATTGATTCACGGTTGATCGCTGGTGGTCTTGGGGTGAGCCATAACCACCTTATCGAGCAAGTAGAAAAGTATAGCGAACGGTTAAAATCCTTGGGTATTGTTCGGTTTGAAACCGAGAAATTAAACAGCAGTAGAGGCAGGCCTGAGCGCCTTGTGTACCTAAACGAAAACCAATGTTATTTCATTGTGACGCTTTCCAAGAATACGGAGCGCGCTGTGGATTTGAAGTTCGCCATAGTCATGGCTTTCTCAGAACTCAGAGAGAACTTAGCCGCAGTCACAGACTACTTACCCAATTACAGGGAAGCCCACGACAACTTGGCACAATTGGTGAGGCTTAATGGTAGTTCTGTAGCTGAAAGTGTTCACCACAGTAACCTCGAGCGTATGATTAACAAAGCATTAAGAATCCCTACAGGCTCACGCAAGCAATTACCACCTGCGATAAGGTCAGCAGTGGCAGTGGCCGAAGGAATCGCTAACGCAGCGTATAAAGAGGCTTTAAATACAGGCCAAGACCACAAGGCAGCTTACAAAAAGTCTAAAGCAAGTGTTTTACGCTACGCAGAAACAGTAGTACCCACGTTGCCCCTACTGGAGTATGCCGCATGATGCAGTCGCTTCGAAATGTTGCCAACCGACCTGCTGGAAGGTGTGGCTAATGGCTAGATCTAAACATAAACAAAAAGCCAGTTATGCTGGCATACCTAGGGTGGTGATGGAGTGCCCTGATTACATTAACCTAAATGGCAGCGCAGTTAAGTTACTAATCGAGATGGCTTGCCAATTCAAAGGTGGAAACAATGGGGACTTGTGCCCTGCCTGGACGTTGATGAAGGAGCGAGGGTTTTCTTCAAAATCCACACTATCAAAAGCGATACAAGAGTTGTTGGCGGCAGAAATGATAATACTTACTAGGCAGGGTCAATTCATCCGAAATAAAGCGGGATTGTACGCTTTAACATGGGAGCCAATTAATGAATGCCTAGGGAAGCATCTTGACGAATCACCCACACGCACGTCATCAAGAAACTTCCCAATTGAACGGCAGCAAGGGTGGCCAAGAAAATTAGATCGCCCAGTACAGAAACTGTACTGTAAGGGTACGAAAACTGTACCCAAAGTGCTGTTAAAGGCAGTTAACTAGTACAGAAACCGTACCCTATTAGGCTCTTTTTGCTATGTCCATGGGTACAGAAACTGTACATCTATATATTAATAGCCATACCTATAGGTTCATTTAGGCAGTGGTATACAGTAAGTGAGGTTTTATATGGCCACGACCAAAGCTAAGCATATAGTAGCAGCCAAGCAAAGTGACCCTATTATGAAGCTGGTCAAACAAATAGGTGCAGAAGATATTGCCACCGATGTAATCAACGCAATCATGAGTCCCCTGATGAACCTACTTACTACTCAAGGTGAGGACACAGAAAGTGCGTTTAATAAAGCAATCACCCTCATAGCCGCATCCGACCCAAAGAATCAGCTTGAACTCATGCTAGCTACACAATTGGCCATGACTCACATTACCTTAGGCAAAAGCGCACAGCTATTAGATCGTAACTACTCACAGGTTAAATCCACCAACAGCTTGGGCAACCTATACACCAAATTATCGAGGTTAGGCATAGACCAGATCAATACCCTTGAGCGCCTGAAAGGCAAAGGCCAACAAAAAATAATTGTTGAAAAGGTGAACATTGAGGCTGGGGGCCAGGCGGCCATTGGCGTGTATGAACAGGGGGGTGTTAATGCTAAAAAGGGACTATAAAGCCCATGTGGCGGCCAATCGGTTTGACCTAAACACTTTGCCCGCCTGTGGGGCTAAAACGCGTTCAGGGGGCCTATGTAAGCATAAAGGCAACCTTCGTAATGGTCGATGTAAACGCCACGGTGGAGCCTCCACAGGGCCAACCAATCCGCAGTACGGAAGAGATCATCATAGATACGTTCATGGGCTGAGAACTAAAGAGGTAATAGAGCTCCGATTATCGTTAAAATCAACCCAGGCCTTCAAAAAACTTTGCCGCTGGCGAAGCTTCAGGAGTTATTCCTCGGCGACAGTGAACACTTTGGGGGAGCATAAGCAAAACTGTATAAATCAGTTAGACTTCAATTCCCAACCTATGTGTAATGGCGGCTTTACTACAGGCACTAAGTTAACCGACACACCTACCTAAACATACCAAAACAGTCGGAATATATGTTAAACCAACTGGCCTGAAACCGGGCAATATTAAGACTCTGCAGGCACTTAAAATGACTTCGCGGCTTCGATTAGCCGACGCTGCAACAACTTGATGAACTCTTTAGCCAAAAGAGACTTGGGGTGTGCTGATGAATTAAGGATGCCTATATTAAATTCAATATTAGGCAAGAAGGGCCTAACTTCAATTTTATCACTCGCAAAAAATGACGCTGTGAACGGATCAATGATTGCAATCCCGCACCCGTGACTCACTAAGCTTGCTGCTGACCAAAACAGTTGCGTTTGAATTACTATTTTGAGCTCAGCACTTGCTCGAGTAAACGCATCACAAATAGGAGAGTATGTCATATGGTCATTGTTAAGCGTGATCAGCGGAAGGCCGTCTAGATCTGCAGGGGTTATAACCTTGTGACTGAGCAAAGGGTGCCCCTTGGGTAAGCAGCAAACACAGTTAAATTTGAATTTTTCGCAATCTATACCGCTATGAATTAGAGGCATTTCTGCAAATCCTACGTCATATAAATCCGAAGCAATCCAGCGTTGTATTGTGAGGGATGGTTGGGTTTGGAAGGTGACAGTAATACCTTTACGTTCGGCCAAAAATTCAGCCATTAACTCTGGAATTAGCGAATTCGAAAAACCCGGCATGCTAGCGATCCGTAAGCTACCTGTGCGGTGCTCTCGAATATCGTGCGCCGCCTGCTCTACGTGTTCGAATCCAGACAGTGCTTTTTGAACTTGCTCATACATGTAGTGAGCATCCGGGGTGGGTATAAGACGTCCCTTACGACGCTCGAACAAGGGAAACCCTAGCTGCTGTTCTAGTGCTGCGATATGGTTACTTACTGCAGGCTGCGATATATGAATTTTTTTAGCAGCAGCTGAGATACTGCCAACTTGCATTACCATCTTAAACGCTAACATCTGCTTATATCGCATAAAAGCCACCTATATAAGGCATAATAAATCACTACACTATAATAAAACATAATAGTGTACATCAATTTTGGCATTAGACGTAATAATATTAAACGGTAACAATAGGCTCGTGTGTAATGACACGCATGTTTGTGCCATCAAGTAGGGCATGCAGAAATATAATAATTTAATTTAGAGGTATTATCATGAAGGATGATGTTTCAACAGAACCTAAGTTGACCAGTAGTAGACGAACATTTCTTAAAACTGCTGCCACTGGCGCGGCGGTGGCAACATTTGGATTCCCCGCTATTGTTCGATCTGCTCAAGATCTAAAGATTGTATTACGCGATCCAGGCGGCCCGTTTACGCCAGGATTCAGCGCAGCATTTTATGAACCGTTTAAGGAAGCAACTGGTATAGAAGTCGTTGGTGTCCAAGGCCAGCATGAGCCTACAGGCCTGATTCGAGCTATGGTTGAATCTGGCACCCATACTTGGAACATGGCGAGCTTGAGCAAAGCATCCCACCAGTCCCTTGTGAACCTTGGCTATTTGGAACCAGTTGCCCCTAGCGGTGGCCCTGGCAAGTACTTGAGCCAAATCCCAGAAAGCCTCAGGGGAGAGTTCATCATGGGTACTGATGTATACGCTTCGTTAATTGCTTATCGAACTGATACGATGGGCAATAATCCTCCCAAAAATTGGAAAGACTTGTGGGACACCAAGGGCGTACCTGGCCTAAGAGCTTTGCGTAAACACCCCTTTGATTTAATGGAAGCAGCATTGATGGCCGATGGCGTGGAGCCAAAAGACTTGTACCCTCTCGATTTTGATCGAGCCTTTAGAAGCCTTGATCGTATCAAAGACGATGTTGCAGTGTGGTGGACCGGTGGCGCTCAAACATCACAATTACTAAAATCTGGTGAAATAGATGCGTTATTTACCTGGAACGGCAGGGCCCAAGTCGCCATTGACGCTGGTGCCCCAGTGGCATTGTCTTGGGACCAGGCGCTTTATACCTTTGAGGGCTGGACCATTCTAAAAGGCACTCCTAACGCCGACGTGTGTCGAGAGTTCA
The DNA here is from genome assembly GCA_029938135.1 of Bermanella sp. GTDB lineage: Bacteria > Pseudomonadota > Gammaproteobacteria > Pseudomonadales > Oceanobacteraceae > Bermanella. The sequence goes on from JAPYOO010000110.1 coordinate 7,134, forward strand.
TTGAATTTTGTGCTCAAGGTGAACAACAAGCCAAGTACACACCTCACGTTGCCTATGGACCGACCAACCCGAGTGCGTTTAAGTACATCCCTGCGGCCAGGGCTGCAGTATTGCCAACTAATCCAGACTATCTACCTAATATGGTTGCAGTCGATAGCGATTTTTGGGGCAAACACAAAGAAGCCGCTTCTGAAAGGTTTAATGCTTGGTTGCTCGGCTGAGAACCTGAGTAGTGAGCTAATAGGCTGGGCTTACTCCCAGCCTATTTTTTTTAGATCCCAATAGGATTTTCGTAATAGCCCCTTCACAATGTAGCCTTTTATTCAGGTGATATTAAATAATATTATGCAAAAATATAAATTAAATGCCATAGCTGTCCGTAAAACCTATGGCGATGTTACAGCTCTTAAGTCTGCTAGCATCAACCTCAAAGCAGGTGAATTTCTTACTCTTTTAGGCCCATCTGGTTCTGGTAAAACAACGCTATTGATGGCAATTGCAGGGCTAAACTCACCTGATAGTGGTGAAATCTGGATCGATGGTGAGCTCGCAACATATTTACCACCGTTTAAGCGCGATTTAGGCATGGTGTTCCAAAATTATGCATTATTTCCACACATGACGGTTTTTGACAATATTGCCTTCCCCTTACGCATGCGTAAGAACAAAGCATCCGTAATCAAAGAAGAAGTGATGAAGGTTTTAAATGTTGTTGAACTTAGTCACGTTGCCAACCGCTACCCCAAAGAATTATCAGGCGGCCAACAACAACGCATCGCTCTGGCACGATGTTTTGTTTACAAGCCATCTATTATTTTGATGGATGAACCTCTTGGAGCACTAGACAAAAAATTAAGAGACACCCTCCAGCGAGAAATCAAGAAGTTGCATGAAAACTTAGGAATAACTGTTCTCTATGTAACCCACGATCAAGAAGAGGCCATGGTAATGTCTGACCGAATTTGTGTGATGAACGATGGAGAAATCGATCAGATTGGCACACCGGCAGAACTATATTTCAACCCTTCCACGATATTTTCTGCCGACTTTCTTGGGGAATCAAATTTATTTTCTGGCAAAATATTGTCGAGCAATAAACAAGAGGTTGAAGTTGCAGGACCAGCAGGCATGGTTATCAAAGGAATGTCTAAAGTACCAGTTAATGTAGGTGACGATGTTAAATTCATGGTGAGGCCTGAGTCTGTAGTGATTAATGCCTTAGAAACAGAAGAAAACGTCACCCATGGCACGCTTACAGAAGTGATCGTATCAGGCCAAATTACTAAGCTCTTCACAGAGCTTGTAGATGGCACAGAAATGATGTCGACACGATTAACTCGAACCAGTGAACATACCCTTCCAGTAGGAGCCAAGGTTAGCCTAAGCTGGCGGGCATCAAACACCATCATCCTTATTAGCTGATAGAGATTAATTATGAGCCTACCATCCAATGCATCGCCCGGAATCACAGGCGCATCCATATTTAAAAATCGTGATTGGAAAAAATTACTTCCAATTTCACCAGCTTTTTTGTTTCTCGGATTCTTTTTCGTCTACCCAGTAATTATTCTATTAGGTCTCAGTTTAGTAGATGACAGCGGCTCATTGAGCTTAGAGCACTACGTGCATCTGTTTGAAAAAGCCGTCTATATGAAAGTCCTGCTAATCACTCTTAAAATAGCAGCATGGACTACGTTATTTGCCCTGCTTGCAGGTTACCCTATAGCTTATTTATTGAGCACGACAAATAGCAATACTCGTAACTCCCTAATAATATGGGTATTGATGCCATTTTGGACTAGTTTCCTGGTAAGAACGTTTGCTTGGATGGTGTTGCTCGGGCGCCATGGGGCACTGAACGACTTATTGTTTGCTTTGGACTTGATTGATGTCCCCGTGAGGCTTCTGTATAACTTTACTGGTGTCATGATTGGCATGGTCCATGCGTTGATGCCTCTTTGTATACTAACGATGTTATCCGTAATGGAAAACATTGATCGCAACCTGGTGAGCGCGGCTTCCACTCTTGGCGCCCGTGGCGGACAGTCCTTTTGGAGGGTATATTTCCCTCTGTCCATTCCTGGCGTTGCGGCAGGTGGCATGTTGGTATTCATTACCGCTTTGGGCTTTTTTATAACCCCGGCACTGTTGGGAGGTGCTCGAGATACAATGATCGTTCAAGTGATCATTTTCCAAATCCAAGAAGTTTTAAACTGGGGCTTTGCTGGCGCTATTGCAATGCTACTTTTAGTTTCAGTGCTCATTATTTTCACCTTGTACGATCAATTAATAGGGCTTTCAACCTTGTCTGGAGAGTCTACGCAAGGCCGTAAAAAAGGGTTGATAGGTCGGTTTGGCGCTAGAGTGGGCTCTATCATAGTCAACTTCCTTGGCAATGCATGCGAGCGCTTTGGGATGTTAATGGATCTAATATTGAGACCTAAAGCAGGTTCAGCACGAAAATCAATGGGCCGCTTACCCTTGTGGATTGTCTCAATGACGATCTTAGCTTTTTTATGTATACCTGCTTTTTTCGTCATCCCTGTTTCGTTTACCGAAGAAGCCTTTCTTGGTTGGCCACCGCGAGGATTTTCTCTCCAATGGTATGAGCAAGTCTTACAATCAGATGCATGGGCGGCCGCCGCTTCTCGCTCCTTCATAGTTGCTTCAGCATCCGCTTTGTTAGGCATGTCTATAGGGGTGCCTGCAGCTTTTTTTCTAGTGCGAAGACAGTTTTTTGGCAAAGCGGCCGTATTTGCCTTTTTAGTCTCACCTATCATCATGCCTAACATTATTATTGCTGTGGCCCTTTTCTATCTCTATGCAAAATTAGGTCTAGTTGGAACTAACTTAGGATTAATACTAGGCCATACTATATTGGCCATTCCTTATGTGGTGATCACAGTCATGGCGATATTGAAAAACTACGACCATCGGCTGGACCAAGCAGCTTGGACGTTAGGCGCAAACAAATGGCAAACATTAACGCGCATTACATTGCCATTGATGAGCGCGGGTTTGATTGCGTCCTTTATGTTTGCATTTATTATTTCTTTTGACGAGTTAACTATTTCGTTATTCGTTACTGGTGGTGAAGTAACCACTTTGCCAAAGAAAATGTGGGACGATTCTCTAATGAATGTTAGCCCAGTACTAGCTGCTGTAGCCGCTTTGCTATTAGCCTTTATGACTCTTTTCATTTTGTTAACTGAATACATTCGCCGACGCGGAACAGGGGATGAACTATGAATTCTGAACTACGAACTGTGACGGTAATAGGTGCTGGCATTGTAGGTGTGTCTTGTGGAATACACCTGCAAAGGCTTGGATTTGAAGTCACTATTGTTGACAGCCAACAACCAGGAGAAGGCTGTTCTTTTGGTAATGCTGGTGTGATAGCTCCGTGTGCGATAGTGCCAGTCAATGCACCGGGCATGCTGAGCAACGCGTTACGCATGTTACTGAATCCACTCGGGCCATTAGCGCTGCGGTGGAGCTACTTACCTAAGATGTTACCATGGTTATTTAGTTATATTTATAACAGTCGAGAGGCCAAGTCAGACGTTGTGAGTGTGGCCCTTGCCAGCATAACTAACAATGCTTTAAAAGAGCATCAGCTGGTTGCTAGCGCTGATACAGCATCTGACCTAATTAAGCCTTCACCATACTTGTACGCTTATGAATCAGTCTCTGATTTTGAGAAGGATAAAAGGAGCTGGAGTGTACGGTCTAAACATGGCATAAAGACCAAGGTCCTCTTAGGGGAAGAAGTGCAAAGATATGAGCCAACCATTTCTTCTAAATATCAGTGTGCTGTTGTTATAGAGGATGGTCATGCTTTTACGCCAAACCCTAGTTTATTGGTTAAATCACTAGCTAAGGACTTCCAAGATAATGGTGGCATATTCGTTCAAGCAGAAGTAAAAAGTGTTAATCTCGTTAATAACAGTCCATCATCACTCACAACCAGCCACGGTGTAATTGAAACAGACATACTTGTGGTCGCTGCGGGCATCTTTTCCACTAAGTTCGCCGCTCAATTGGGCGAACCTGTGCCCCTCGAATCTGAACGGGGTTACCATATAACTATAAAGGATTCAGGCATAACGCCAAACTGCCCCATTATGAATGCTTCAGGTAAGTTTGTGGTGACCCCCATGACCGAAGGCCTGAGATTTGCTGGCTTAGTAGAGTTTGGAGGCGCAAAAGCCAATCCTAATTATGATTTATGTAAACGGCTATTGAGACAAGCATCGATAATGTTTCCAGAAATCAACTTGTCAGATCATACCCAGTGGATGGGGCATAGGCCAGCTATGCCTGACAGCCTCCCTGTAATAGGACCATCGAGCACAGTAAGCAACACATATTATGCCTTTGGTCACCATCACATTGGCCTTACTACTGGCCCTAAAACAGGCAGACTCATTGCCGAGACTATAGCTGGTCAAAAACTAGATACTGATCTAACACCATTTTCGATAAGCCGTTATAAAAAGTAATTTCTCACCTCATCTACGCGTGGAGCAACAAATAAATTATGATAAAGCGATATGATACAAATGCTCGAATGAGTCAGGCTATTGTGCACAACTAGGTAGCTTATCTTTGCGGTCAAGTTGCCCCATGCCATTTGAGCTTCAGCTCACAGAATCCTAAGTTAACGGTCGCCGATTAATAGCAATTACTCTAAGAATTGATTAGACCTCAGAGTGCTGATCGAAGCGCCTGAAAATGGGCTAGCCAAAAGAAAATCGTAACCTCGACCTGTTAGCCAACAGTTTGTTTCAATGCCAGACCTTAAGCACGACGA
>JAPYOO010000450.1 GCA_029938135.1 Bermanella sp.
ATATGCATGCAGTTATCGGTGGGGGTTAAGGCCTGTGAGGTGTGTGTGCCATGACCGTGACAGGGTCGTGACATGGATGTCACTTATAAGAACAATGCAGGATGCAATTGCCGAATGTCACAGCAAGCCCCCTTGGATGAGTTGACAGTGACCTCAATGGTATTAACCTCAGATGCTGCCTGTCAAAGTTGGTCTGCATAGCATTACTTACTTTCCAGTAGAAAATAAAAAAGGCCGCAAGCGACCTTTTTTATTTTTACGATTTAGTTATTTAAAAACTAGTCGTCTAACATAGCATTATCACGAACCGCGCCCTTATCGGCACTGGTTGCGAACTTGGCGTACGCCTTAAGCGCGTAGCTCACTTTACGTGGGCGCACTTCAACAGGCTTCCAGCCTTTTTTGTCTTGCTCAACACGACGGGCGGCTAATTGCTCATCGCTTAATGCTACGTTAATGGTGCGGTTTGGAATATCAATGTTAATGATATCGCCTTCTTCTAACAAACCAATAGCACCGCCAGATGCGGCTTCTGGTGAGCAGTGACCAATAGACAGTCCCGAGGTGCCGCCAGAGAAACGACCGTCGGTTAACAATGCACACGCTTTGCCCAAACCTTTACTTTTAAGGTAAGTAGTAGGGTAAAGCATTTCTTGCATGCCGGGTCCGCCTTTAGGGCCTTCGTAACGAATAATAACCACGTCGCCTTCATGCACTTCACCGGCTAATATGGCTTTAACGCTGGAGTCTTGGCTTTCAAAAATACGGGCTTTACCGCTGAAGACTAAAATAGATTCATCAACACCGGCGGTTTTAACCACACAACCATCAAGGGCAATGTTACCAAACAAAACAGCTAGGCCACCTTCAAGAGAATAGGCGTTTGCAAGGTTACGGATACAACCGCCTTCACGGTCACCATCCAAGGTCGGGTAACGGGTACTTTGGCTGAATGCAGTTTGAGTAGGGATACCGGCAGGGCCTGCCTTGTAAAACTTCATTACCTCTTCGCTTGGGTTGCGCGCGATATCCCACTTATCCAAGCCTTCTTTCATGGTCTTGCTGTGTATGGTGGGCAGGTCGCTGTGCAGCAAACCCGCACGGTCAATTTCACCCAAAATAGCAAAGATGCCGCCGGCTCTGTGCACGTCTTCCATGTGGTACAACGGCGAGTTAGGGGCGACTTTACATAGCTGAGGCACCACGCGTGACAAACGGTCAATGTCTTGTAAATCAAAGGCAAGTTCGGCTTCTTGCGCCGCCGCTAATAAGTGCAAGATAGTGTTGGTAGAACCACCCATTACTATGTCTAGGGTCATGGCATTTTCAAACGCTTTAAAGTTAGCGATAGAACGTGGCAAAACAGAATAGTCATCTTCTTCGTAGTGACGCTTAGTAATGTCTACGATACGACGGCCAGCTTCTAAGAATAATTCTTTACGATCGCTGTGGGTAGCCAACAAAGAGCCGTTACCTGGTAATGCCAAACCTAAGGCTTCGGTTAAGCAGTTCATTGAGTTGGCCGTGAACATACCAGAACAAGAGCCACACGTTGGGCACGCGCTGCGTTCGTATTCGGCTACTTTTTCATCACTGGCGCTGTCGTCAACGGCAATCATCATGGCGTCTACTAAGTCTAATTTTTGCTCTGCCAATTTGGTTTTGCCCGCTTCCATAGGGCCGCCCGATACAAAAATAACCGGAATGTTTAAGCGCAGTGACGCCATTAACATTCCTGGGGTGATTTTGTCACAGTTAGAAATACACACTAGTGCATCGGCACAGTGAGCATTGGCCATGTATTCAACCGAATCGGCAATGATTTCACGGCTAGGTAGGCTGTACAGCATGCCGTCGTGACCCATGGCAATACCGTCATCTACGGCAATGGTATTAAATTCTTTGGCAACGCCGCCTGATTTCTCAATCTCACGCGCCACTAACTGGCCCATGTCTTTAAGGTGTACGTGACCCGGTACAAACTGGGTAAAGCTGTTTACTACCGCGATAATTGGCTTATCAAAATCGCCATCTTTCATGCCGGTGGCACGCCACAAGGCACGGGCACCGGCCAT
>JAPYOO010000451.1 GCA_029938135.1 Bermanella sp.
GCTTCAGAAAGCAATTGTGCAATGTACAAAGTAGAAGAAGGCACACGCTCAGAAGGCTTCAAGATAAACGTGTTGCCGCATACGATGGCCAATGGGAACATCCACATAGGAACCATGGCTGGGAAGTTAAACGGTGTAATACCGGCAACCACACCTAAAGGCTGAAACTCGCTCCAAGAATCAATGTTTGGACCCACGTTTTTGCTGTGCTCGCCTTTTAACAACTCTGGTGCGCCACAAGCGTATTCAACGTTTTCTATTCCGCGCTGAAGTTCACCGGCTGCATCGTGAGAAATTTTACCGTGCTCTTCACCAATCATTTTACAAATAGTATCGGCGTTTTCTTCTAGCAACTGCTTGAAGCGAAACATAACGCGGGCACGTTTGATTGGCGGAGTGTTGCGCCATTCAGGAAATGCTTTTTCGGCAGCCGTAATGGCGTCTTCCATAGTCTCTTTAGATGCTAACGCTACTTTCTTTTCAGCAAGACCGGTGGCTGGGTTAAATACATCTTGAGTACGGGCGGAATCATTTACCATTTCGCCGTCAATTAGGTGGCCTACAACATTCATAATTTTATCCCTTTTAAATTCTTTATCTAATTTTAGTGTTTTAATTAATCGACTTCTTTGAGGGTATCGCCTAACGCGTTCACTAGGCTGTCAATCTCGGACAAGTCAGTGGTGAACGGTAAACCCAACTGAATAGTGTCGCCGCCGTAACGAACGTAAAAACCTTTTTCCCACATTTTCATAGCAATTTCGTATGGACGAATCGCTGGCTGACCATCGCGAGCATCAATGCTAAGTGCGCCGGCAAAACCGTAGTTACGAATGTCGGTAATGTGTTGTGTGCCTTTAAGGCTGTGTAACATTTCTTGGAACTGAGGCGACATGCCTTTAACACGCTGTGGCAACTGCTCTTTTTCAAGAATGTCTAAGGTTGCCAACGCCGCTGCACATGCAACTGGGTGCGCAGAGTACGTGTAACCGTGTGGTAATTCTAGCATGTAGTCAGGTCCGCCCTGCTCCATGAACGTATCGTAAATTTCTTGCTTGGCAATCACCGCACCCATTGGCACAACACCATTGGTTAATTGCTTAGCGGTGGTCATGATATCAGGCACTGCACCAAATTCTTCCGCGCCCGTGTTACTGCCCATACGACCATATGCGGTTATGACTTCATCAAAAATTAATAAGATGTTGTGTTTAGTGCATAGCTCACGCAAACGCTTCAGGTAACCCACTGGTGGTGGGATAACACCGGCCGAACCGGCCAATGGCTCAACAATCACCGCGGCGATGTTAGAGGCATCATACAAGGCCACCATTTCTTCAATTTCTTCAGCCAAGTACGCGCCTTCAGTAGGCATGCCTTTACAGAATTTGTTTTCAGGCAACATAGTATGTGGCAAGTGAGCCGCTTCAATGCCTTGTCCGTAAATAGCACGGTTAGCACCAATACCGCCGACACTGATGCCGCCAAAGTTTACGCCGTGGTAACCTTTAGAGCGACCAATGAAACGGGTCTTGCTTGGCAAGCCCTTTTTACGCCAGTAACCACGGGCGATTTTCAGTGCGGTTTCAACTGATTCAGAACCGGAACCAGTGAAAAATACACGGTTAAGACCTTCAGGCATTAATTCAGTAATGCGGTGTGACAGTTCAAACGACTTAGGGTGGCCAAACTGAAACGCGGGCGAGTAATCTAGCTCTTTTGCTTGCTTGGCAATGGCTTCGGTAATTTCCGGACGGCTGTGGCCTGCACCACAGGTCCAAAGGCCTGAAAGACCATCAAAAATCTTACGACCTAAAGCGTCTGTGTAGTACTTACCTTCTGCACTCACGATTAAACGTGGGTCTTGTTTAAACTGACGGTTGCCGGTGAAAGGCATCCAGTGTGAATCTAACTGGGCTTGGCTTAAGCCGCAGTATGCTGGGTTTTCGCTTTTATTATTCATGAGCACCTCAGATTGTCGTTAATGCGTTGTTTGATTACGTTGAAGCCATTATCTACAATTCAATAGGTTATTAAATTCAATGTTTTTAAAGTTAAGTTAAGTGTATGGTTA
>JAPYOO010000452.1 GCA_029938135.1 Bermanella sp.
AGAAACGTGTCTTTATAGGTGTGTTGGCTTGAAGGCAATTCGGCTAATAATATTTTATTACGATAAAGGTGGTAAGACGTAATCGAGTTACTGTTGCCACTAGTTTGCCAGCTTAACGTTGCCCAGTTATGACCCTTATTCTCAACATTAAAATTCAAAGGTTTCGAAATCTTTTGGTTAAACTCCTGAGGTCTATGTTGGTAAGTTTCACCCGTTGATTTTAAATCGTATGCCGCCCCTAAAATACTAGGGTTTTGAATAGCGTATAACGTACTTGAAAATATAATGCTAATGAGTAATAAATTCTTAAACATAATTTAGGTTCTATTTAGTAAGCGTTTTAGTCGTTTTGGGGTTGGCTTGGCTTCTTAAGGCCACCGCAAAAAATTTGTGTGCTTTCTGCCAACTGATTTCTTCTACCAATATGAGCGGTAAGGTTTCTCGTTTAAGTGTGTCATTTGTTCTGCTCATAATGTCGACTGCGTTCCAAAGTATTTAACGAATATTAGAGTTCTGTAGCAAAAAAAACATCTTTCATAGTTGATATATCCATACAACCTAGGTAGTAGTTAATGAAAGCTCTAGCACTAAAGTTATAGGTTAGTGAGACATTTTACGGATCCAGTTCGGCGCCTCATGGATTAAAATATGATCAACTTCTTTGGATGTGGATTTTATTATGATTGAGCATAAAACAGGTCAAGGCGTAAAGACTTTAGCGCAAAACAATCAGGCACTATTAGCCGAATATATTCAGACAATTAAAGATATTAAGGCTCAGAATACTCACGATCTAGATCAGTTAACGCATGTACTTAAAGAGCGTAATGGTGATTTAAGGCGCATCAAGCAGGACAATGAAGTCCTTAAAGCTCACGTGAATCGTCATGGCGAAGATTTTAAGAAGTTTCGAGGCATTCTGGCGGAGCTTAAAACAAAGGCTTCTGCGGGTGATTTAACAGCTGATGTTATTCACGGGCCAGAGCTACATACTCTGAATAAGGAACGTGAAAAACTGTTGTTTATGTACAAACAGGAAACCCAAAAAAGCGACAAGCTAGAGTCTCGATGCCAGGCAATGAGCGCCCAGGTAATAGATCGTCAGAAAAAAATCTATCAATTAGAGGGGCTTTTTAGTGAAAGTGAAAAGCAGCGTCAGTTATTGAAGTCGCTTTTAGTGCCGGTAAATCAGTCAAAACCAGCTGATGAAGCAGAAAAGCTTAACTTTAAGCAACTTGTAAAACGGGCGACTGAAATGTTTCAGAACTTACCTAATCAGGTCCCGGGTTGGCTGAAAACGTAATCTCAGGAAAATTCTCATAGATTAAATAGATTTAAACGAAAAAACCCGGCATAAGCCGGGTTTTTTTTGCTGTAAATATTATTCAATATTTATGCGGTAACGATCCCCCTTACTTAATGCCTTGAGCCGCTTTGTACTCTAAGCGGTAAGCATGAAGCAATGGTTCAGTGTAACCACTTGGCTGCTCTTTACCTTTGAAGATAAGGTCAGAGGCGGCTTTAAAAGCAATGCCATTAAAGTCTGGTGCCATGTTGTTGTAGTGTGGATCAGAGCTGTTCTGTCCATCTACAATGGCGGCCATGCGCTTAAGGCTTGCTTCGATTTGCTCTTTAGATGCAATGCCGTGCTCTAACCAGTTACATAGGTGCTGAGAAGAGATACGCAAAGTCGCGCGATCTTCCATTAGGCCTACGTTGTTGATGTCTGGCACTTTAGAACAACCTACGCCTGCATCTACCCAACGAACTACATAACCCAATAGGCCCTGACAGTTGTTGTCGATTTCATTTTGAATGAACTCAGGTGTTAGCGCAGCAGCCGTGGCTTTGTCCATTAATGGAATCGCTAGAATGTCATCAATTGACGCGTGCTTACGAGTTTTAATAATGTTTTGCGTGGCAAATACGTCTACCTGATGGTAATGCAAAGCGTGCAACGTAGCAGCCGTTGGAGAAGGTGTCCAAGCCGTATTGGCACCGGCTTTTGGATGAGCGATTTTTTGCTCCATCATCTGACCCATTTCGTCAGGGATAGGCCACATGCCTTTACC
>JAPYOO010000111.1 GCA_029938135.1 Bermanella sp.
ACCGTCGTTTGATTTTGCTCAGCATGTTGCGCCGCCACATTGCTTACTATAAATGTTTCCGGCTCGGAGCTCCAAATCACACCAAAGATCAGCGCCAATAGTAAATAAACGGCCAAAGCCGCCACTAGGATACGCATAACCCAACCCGCTTCTAAAAATCGTTCTAATTGTTCACTGCCCGCTTTCATTTTTATACTCATAATCAGTGGTGGGTATGTTCATTTTTTTCCATTTTTTGTGCGGCCATTATGGACATGACGGGCACTTCAAAATGGTATTGAGTCTTAAGGTCATCGTGTAGCGTAAGCTCAATATTGCCGCCCGCACGTAATGGCTTCATTAATCCCATGATCATTACATGGTGTCCGCCGCTTTTAAATTCAAATGACTCACCCGCTTTAATTTGCACTTTTTCCACGTGCGACATGGACATTACCCCTTTATCACTCATGGAATGCTGATGAAACTCGCTTCTAGTGGCGGCTGGGGTGCTCACCGATGTTAATGTTATGTCTTTTTGACCACTATTATGCAGAGTGAAAAATGCCGCTGTGTTACTGACACTGGGGGGCATAGCACGCACCCTTGGGGACTCCATGGTCAATTCAGCACAGACATTGAACGAATATAGGACACTTAGAAAAAAGATTAAATTACGCATATGCAGCTCCATGCTTTCAATCTGACCACTATATCAAATTGCTTACACACCTTACAAAGCTTCTTATACACGAATTACGCTGTGGGCTGGACTAGGTCACGTATTTCTATAATAAACAGGGTTTTTGCAAGCCAAAGCCCATAACTCCATCCACGCCTAAATCAACAAGAGCTCGTTTTTCTGCCTCACTCTCTACCCCCTCAGCAAAACACAGAGTGTGTTGGGCACGAAATACCTGCACCATGCCGGATACAAAAAAAGCATTTTCTTTATGCTGGTTAATATCACGAATAAAGCGTCGCTCAACTTTTCCCTGATGTAGTGGAAAACGCGCTAAGAATCCGAAGCTTTTTCCTGATGTACCCACATGATCCACGCTTAGCCTTACCCCTTGTTGAGTAATATGAAACAGCCACTTTTGAGCCTGTTCACTGCTGTGTACTAGGGTGTATTCGCTGAATTCAATGATCACCGATTGTTTTTGCGCCACAGACATTGTCTGATCAAACCATTGGCAAAAGTGCTCATCGTTTAAACTTTTACCCGATAAGTTAACCACCCAATCACCACTGTAAGGATGGCCATCAAAATGGTTCTGCCATTTCTCAACAATTAATCGATCAAAGGCGGTGGCCAATGCCAGTTTTTCTACCATGGGCCAAAATAACCCCGCCGCCATAGGCGCCTCTCCCACACACACCAATCTACAATGTATTTCTTGCTGCAAGATAGTCCCTTGTGCGTTAAATAAGGGCTGATGATAAAGCTCAATTCCTCCCTGTGTTAACGCATCTTGCAACTTTTGCCGCCAATGCTGCCAGTTAATAATAGTGTGCTCTTGCACCTCCCCCGTTAATAAACTGACGTGTTGATTACGGGCGCGGCTTAACAAAACATCCAGTTGATGTTTAATGCTGGCCGGCGTTATGACTTTTTGAACCGGCAATACCACCATGCGCAATTGAGCAACATACTGCTGAACAAACGATAAATTTAACAGGCTTTGCTCTATGTCTTTGATGCCGTCTAGATATTGATCATCTAGTGGATCGGGACAAAACACCCAAAACTCCCCCCCATTGGTGCGGGCCAAACAAGCATGTTCATGTTGTAACTGCGCATGCTGACTCAATTGCCCACTTATTTGCGCCAATAACTCATCGGTTAAGCTCTTACCCTGCTCGGTATTAAGTTGAGTTAAGTTTTCAACAGTTAACAGCATCATCCACCCTGTAAAGAAGTTATCCTCTTTCATGTGATCCTGTAAGAAGTGCTGCCAACCTTTACGGTTGTTTAAACCCGTGAGGTGATCATTAAAATTATCTTGCTGCAGTTTGGAAACCGTTTCTCCATGAGCGACAAAACTAAGATGTAAGCGTTCACTTAATGCGTTCATGCTCGCCACTAAGGTTTGTAGTTCGCGCGCCTTGGGCTGCTCATCTATGTGAGTAAATTGATTCAGCGCTAATTTTTCTACTAACAATGCAATTTGTTTTAAGGGTTGTAGCTGCCAATGCAGTAACAACCTTAAACCGTATACAGCCACTAATAACATCAGACCAAACCAAGCAATCTCGGCTTTTACTAACCGCCATAACTGTACATACATAGGGCCAGGATGAAGCCTGACGGTTAAATCCCCCAGCTGCTGCCACCCCTGACTCACATGGGCATGCCCTTCACCCGCTGACAGTTTCATGGCCTTTTTAAACCATTTGGGGACGTTTGGCGCTAATTGCTGATCCGCCACACGCACCACTAAGCGAGTAGAGTCTAGGTATTCAAAACGTATTTGCGAAAAGTGGCCGCGATCAAATACCACATCGATCATGGAGCGTAATAAAGCATCGTCCTCAAGTAAGGCGCTATGGCTCATACTAAGCGAGAGCGTGGTAACGGTTTCATCGGCGCGAGCTTTTAGCTGTTGCTCGTAGTTACTTTTCAACTGAAATACATTAATGAATAGATTGCCGCTCATAATCAGTAACATTAACAGCCCAATCCATAAGGCCAGTTGTCGACGAATGCTCATAGTAATCCTTTCATCAAACTCTTTTATATTTTTATGGTGATTAACATTTTTACTTTATTTCGCTTACTTTATCTCAAGCAATGCCTGCAAACCTTGTTCCTCCATACGCACTAATAAGTCCACCCACATATTTAAACGATTAGGATCCCCCATCTTAATGCTATTTCCACGCATGCGCTCCAACCACATGCCTAATCCATTAAAACTGTACACCGGCGCCAAGTCTCGACGCCTAGAGGCCGGCAGAATTTTGGGGTTTATATTGTCTAAAATAAGAGGGTCACTCTTGGGCTGGGCGTAATACGCCAACACCATATGGGCCTGATTTAACTTCAAGGCCTTTACGTAGGTAATGCGTAATTTTTTTTGATCAACCCCTATTTGAATTAAAGAGAAGTATTTAGCAATGACATAATCCTCACAGTCCCCTCCCGCACTTGCTAAGGTTTCCAAGGGTGTGGCCCAATAATCTTCTTTTTTCCAATGTTTTATATCGCTCACAAAGGCAATATTCTGATTGAAATATTGATTAATTCGCGCCAGTTTATCTAATTCTTTTATTTGCTCAGACTTGCCCAACAGCCCGCCCCAGTTTTGCAGTTTATTAGCGATAGACTCGCCATACAGCTGTTTAGCCTTATTGACTAATTCTGAGGTGATAAATCCCCCCCCTCCCTGCGCCATGACCAAATAGACGAATAAAAGCAACAAGAATGGCGCTGCTAATGCGTACTTGGGCCTCCTTAAGTATCCTTGACTGGCCATGATTCCTTTCCAAGCCTCAAACATCCTATAAGGCTAGCTGGTCTTGGCTTTTTTAATAGTCGGGGCTATTTATAACGTTTACTAAAATCCTTGCTAGAATTATAAATACCCTCTTTAAACACAATAGCCAGCATGAGCCACACTGAAAAAGAATTACCCAGCGACGCCTTAAAACGTCATTTTGCCAATCGGGTAACCAATCAAGTGCGCGTGATACTTAATCGTTGGCGGGCCATGTATGAACACCCCTTAACTCTTAAGAATGTGGAGGAATTGCGCTACGAAACCGACAGCCTTATTCAAAGAGCCATGCGCTTTGGTGAACAGCAATTATTAGATCAAGCTCAAAGTATTGAAAATCAGTTAATTGTCATTCAGCAGCCCGAACTACTGAATGACAAAGCCAGCCTTAAAAAGCTGCATTCTTACATTTATCAATTAGGTCAAAAATCTCTGCGTCGAAATGACAATGATCATAATGTAGACCATCACATCCCAAACAAAAAACCGGTTATATTGGCCGTTAGCGACGATCTTGCCGGCAAACTCACCGAACAACTCAGCCACTTTGACATTACCAGCCAACGTGTTAAAAACCGCGAGCACTTTAGCCTGTTGATTAAACAGTATGAGGCCAGTGCCTTTATTGTGGACATTCATTTTCAGGGAGAGTGTTCAGGCATAACGCTCATGGAGTCTTGGGCCAATGAAACTAACTCTAATAATGATCGGCAACCTACTGCTATGGTATTTTTTACCCACGAGCACACTGCGTCTCTAGAGCAACGACTAGCCGCCTGTCGAGCGGGTGGAAAGCGTTTTTTTATACGACCCGCGGTACCTCAGTTAATACGCTCCGTTGAACAATATTATTCAGCCACCCCCGAAGAGCCTTACCGAGTGTTGATTATGGATGACTCTCGTAGTCAGGCTATGTTCTGTGAAAAAGCGCTAACCGCTGCTGGCATGCTGACCCACGTGGTCACTGACCCTATGATTATATTAAATGCCATGGAAGACTTTGAGCCTGAAATCATTGTGATGGACATGTACATGCCGGGTTGTACCGGCACTGAACTGGCATCGGTTATTCGTCAACAGACTCAATACCTGCGCCTGCCTATATTATTTTTATCCGCCGAAGACGACAAAGATATTCAGCTTGAAGCGATGAGTCAGGGGGGGGATGACTTTTTAACCAAACCCATTGATCCTAAACACTTATCCATAACGGTACAAAACCGCGGCCAACGTGCACGCGTACTTAACAACCTCATTGTACGTGATAGCCTCACTGGATTATTTAACCACACCCATATTCTGGATCGTTTATATCTTGCCTGCCGTAAAGCGAAAGAAAATAATACTCAGGTGTGTTTTGCCATGGTTGATATAGATTTCTTTAAAAAAGTAAACGATAACTACGGTCACCCAGTGGGGGATAAAGTGATTTCAGCTTTGTCATTATTTTTAAAGCAACGCTTGCGTAAAACCGACAGCATTGGCCGTTATGGAGGAGAAGAATTTGCCGTGATTTTAGCAGACACCTCAGGCGAAGATGCTCTACACGTCATGAATGACATTCGTGAAGTGTTTAGTCAGTTAGAGCACAGTGCCGGCGAAACTGAGTTTAAAGTGAGTTTTTCATGTGGCGTGTGCAGCTTTACCGGAACCAACGCCGACACGATAGTAAAGGAAGCCGATGAAGCGTTGTACGAAGCCAAGCGACAAGGGCGTAATAATGTACAGCTGTACTTGCCTGACCCGTAAAGACTAAACCCAATAAATACTACTAACTCGATACTTATCGTTTATTTAGCGGCGTATTATCTGCGTAAGATTAAGCCGACACCGAGGCGCCCTAGACACGCATTACAGCTTTAGGCACACTGACATCTTTCTTACGTTAAAGTTAAGTGCAGATTATGGCTTCCATCCTTGTATTACACGGTCCCAATTTAAATTTACTCGGTACCCGCGAGCCTGAAATTTATGGTGCCGACACCCTGGATGACATCCACAGCAACTTAGTGGCCATTGCCCAACCGCTGGGTCACCACTTACTGTCTTTTCAAAGTAATGCCGAATACGAGATTATTGAACGTATTCATGAAGCCCGTAGCGAAGGCATTGACTATATTATTATTAATCCCGCCGCATTCACTCACACAAGTGTGGCCATTCGGGATGCTATTTTAGGGGTTAACATCCCCTTCATTGAAGTTCATATCTCTAACGTACACGCTCGCGAAAAATTCCGCAGTCATAGCTATTTCAGCGACATCGCACAGGGCGTTATTTGTGGTTTAGGCGTTCAAGGCTACGAGTTCGCTTTGTCAGCCGCTCTTAAGCAACTGACAAAATAACCTGAAATCCCAGCATCTATATTCCGTACCCCCCATATTGTCTAGCCTAGGGCACATTAGGGGGCTGGATTATCACAGCTAAAATGGCTATTATGTGCCGCCTTAAACCACCACTAATTAACAAGTAGCCATGTCCTGGATTCAAGCCATATTAGAAGTAAGCGCCTCCCACACCAGCGAAGTGGAAGATCTGTTGATGGCCATCGGTGCCCAAGCAGTGACCATGCGGGATGGTGCTAATCAACCTATTTACGAGCCAAAGTTAGGCACTACGCCACTGTGGGATAATGTCACCATTGTTGCCTTATTTGATGCAGAGCAACCCCTCGCGCAGCAAATGTTACAACTAGCAGATCTGTATAGCAGTGAATATCAGCGCGACTTCCCCGCTTATAAAATTGAATTAGTAGAAGACAAAGACTGGGTGCGAGAGTGGATGGACACCTTTAAACCCATGCTATTTGGCAAGCGCCTGTGGATTTGTCCAAGCTGGCTTGAACCTGAAGACGCAAGCGCCGTAAACCTAAAACTAGACCCAGGTTTAGCGTTTGGTACCGGTACTCATGCTACCACTGCATTATGTTTGCGCTGGATGGACCAATTTGATTTTAGCAATAAACGCGTGGTGGACTTTGGCTGTGGCAGCGGTATTTTAGGTATTGCTGCATTATTACTCGGCGCCAAGCATATGGTGGGTATCGATATAGACCCACAAGCCATTCTTGCCAGCGGTGAAAACGCGCAGCGCAACAACATAGATAAACAAGATATTGAACTGTATTTACCGGGCGATGCCCCCGATGTACAAGTTGAAGTGGTGCTGGCCAATATTTTAGCCGGCCCCTTAGTGGAACTTAAAGACGCTATATTGTCTTACCTATTACCCGGAGGCCACTTAGTATTATCCGGTATCCTCGCCAGCCAGTCTCAAGAAGTAGTGGATGCTTATAAAGAGCGTTGCGACATATTAGATGTTAGTGAAGAAGATGGCTGGGTGCGTATTAGTGCTCAAATGCATAAAATTTAAACGAACCCTATCACTAATTAATTAGCAAGGGATTGCTAATAACGGACAGATATCAATAATAAAGACATGGATCAAAATCGCATAACTCAGTGCCCTAAATGTGACACTACATTTCGTATTACCCCCAGCCAGCTAAAAATAGCAAAGGGGGCTGTACGGTGTGGGGCCTGCTTGCATGTTTTTCGTGCTAGCGATCATTTTCAGAAAGAGGCCCAACCTGCGACGGTTCAGCAAGATGACCGCACCCATGATATGTTTAAGGGCACAACGCCTCAGACCAGCAAAACCTCAAATACGAAAGCCCCCGTTGAGACTAAACATCAATCTGTTAGCCAAGGCCCGCAAGATAACGATACGGTGCTGGACGATTTATTTGCCAGTAGCTCTGATGTCTTAGACCCTTCGCTGGATGAGCTATTTGCCAGTGATAATGACACCCTAGCCCAGTATCATGATGAATTACTGACCAGCAGCCATGATACTCAGTTTGAACCCAGCGATGTAAAAGAGTCTGACCGTAAAAACACGCCATCCCCATTCGAAGCTAACAATGATACCCCTGCCGGATTTAGTTTGAGTGATGAACTTATAGAGGATAGTAATGGCCTGCTTACCAATCAACCCTCGCCGAACAAACAATTAATTGAAGATGATGAGTTTGGTTTAATCCATGACGACAGCGATTTAATTGATGACGACAATGGGTTAATCAGTGACGACGGCTATCTGCACAAGCAAACTAAAGCACCTGAATTTAATGAAGAGTTTCTTACGCTGAATGATCAAGACTCTGCAGACCCATTTTTCAGTGATGGTGATAAATTTAAGGAAACCATCGACAAAACGGAAGACTCTGACGAAGAGTGGGCCCAGGCTTTACTCGATGATAATGACGCGCCAGAGAAAGCTCCCAGTAAGGTCCCTGAAAAACCAAAAGCGCCCCCTCAAAAAGCGAGCAATCTAAGCGCCATTCAATCTGGATTTAGCTATATAGAGGAAGACCCTTTAGAACTGAACCTTCCCAAGCAAACCCGCAAGCGCCAAATGTTCATCTGGTTTACCGCCAGCTTGTTATTGGTCATTTTACTGTTATTGCAAAGTGCGTATTTCAATTTCAATCAATGGGCTAGATCAGACAGTTACCGTCCTTTTTATCAAGTAGCGTGTGAGTACCTTAAGTGCACTGTGCCCTCTAGCTATGATTTGGCCCGCATTAGAACCACCGCCAGTCCGCAAGTAAGCTCCCACTCAAAATTTAAAGATGCGTTGGTGGTCGATGTGCTTTTTATAAACGGAGCACAATATTCTCAAGCCTTTCCACAACTATCACTCACGTTTAGCGATAAAGAAGATAAAGTAGTGGCACACCGTGTATTCCAACCTCATGAGTATTTGGCCGGAGAAGCGGCAGGGTTAACCATGATGCCCTCACAGACTCCCATTCACATCGCATTGGAAATAGCCGACCCCGGACCAAGCGCCAATAATTATCAAGTACTTTTCTTACAACCCTAGCTTGAAATAAGCACATACAACGAGAATTTTATTCATCTATGCTCTTGACATTCTGAGCAATTATTAAACAGGTGAATAAGTCTCAAAATAGCTTAAATCTTAGCCCCACAAGCCTTTTACCACAGCCAATTTGCGGGTATCATAGCCGCCCCTTAAAGAGCAAAAAACAACCAATACGTCTATTATGTTGCAAATCGGCCCGTACCAAATTGAAAATCCACTGGTACTTGCCCCCATGGCAGGCGTTACTGACCGTCCTTTTAGACAACTATGTCGTCAATTAGGTGCTGGGTTGGTAGTAGGTGAAATGGTCACCAGTGATGTGAATTTATGGCATACCCGTAAGTCACAAACTCGGTTAGACCATAGCGGCGAAAGCGGCCCTATATCGGTACAAATTGCAGGGGGAGATGCCCAAATGATGGCCAACGCAGCCATCATGAGTGTAAAGCATGGGGCACAGATCGTTGATATCAACATGGGGTGCCCTGCCAAAAAAGTCTGTAAAAAGGCGGCTGGCAGTGCCCTCATGAAAGACGAGATTTTGGTAAAAGATATTTTACAGGCCGTGGTAGAAGCGGTAGATGTTCCGGTAACGCTTAAAATGCGTACCGGCTGGGACACTCAAAGCAAAAATGCGCTTAGCATTGCTCAAATTGCTCAGAGTGCAGGCATACAAGCGTTGGCTATTCATGGTCGCTCTCGTGCCTGCGCTTATAAAGGGCAAGTGGAATACGACACCATTAAAGCCGTTAAGCAAATGGTGTCTATTCCCGTCATCGCCAACGGTGATATTCAAACGCCTCAGCAAGCTCGAGCCGTTTTAGAATACACCCAGGCTGATGGCATTATGCTAGGCAGAGCCGCCCAAGGGCGGCCGTGGATCTTTCGGGAAATGAATCATTTCCTGGAAACTGGAGAGCTATTACCGGCTCCAGATAGGCAAGAGGTTAAGCAAATACTGCTAAACCACCTGCATGATCTATACGAATTTTACGGCACCTTTATGGGCCTGCGCATTGCGCGCAAACACGTGAGTTGGTATTTAAGTGCCCACGACACCAGTAGGGATGTGCGAAAACAGTTTAATCAACTGCAATCGCCAGAAGAGCAAATAACATTAATTACACATTTTTTCGAACAACCGGGGAAGGAACAAGCGGCATGAACACCCACGAATCACCAGTGATAAATAACCCTGTAGAGTCGACCAACGCTACACAATTACCAGCAGAAAACACTCAAACGTTACGTGACAGTGTTGAAAAAGCTTTAGAAAGCTATTTTGCTCAGCTAGATGGCCAACCCGTTACCGAAGTGTACGACATGGTTTTATCTGAAGTGGAAGCGCCTTTGTTAGAAGTCGTTATGCGCTACACTAAAGACAATCAAACTAAGGCTTCTATTTTGCTAGGCTTAAATCGCGGAACATTGCGTAAAAAGCTTAAGCAATACGGCATGCTTTAGCGCTAAAGTGATTTAAAACAACGCTGCTTCGGCAGCGTTTATTTTTTCCCCTCTCAAAAACTGACCGACTGATCAAATATGACCATTACTCCTGTTCGTCGTGCCCTTATCAGTGTTTCTGATAAAACAGGCATTGTTGAGTTTGCGCAAGCGCTGGCTGCCAAAAATGTTGAAATCCTGTCCACTGGCGGCACTTACAAATTATTGTGTGACAATAATGTAAAAGCGGTAGAAGTATCGGATTACACCGGCTTTCCAGAAATGATGGACGGCCGTGTTAAAACTTTACACCCAAAAATTCACGGTGGTGTTTTAGGCCGTCGCGGACAAGACGATGCGGTAATGCTAGAACACGGCATTAACCCAATTGATTTGGTCGTTGTTAACCTTTACCCGTTTGCAGCCACCACTAACAATCCTGATTGCACATTGGCCGACGCGATTGAAAATATCGATATTGGTGGACCAACCATGGTGAGAAGTGCGGCTAAAAACAATGCCCACGTCGGCATCGTTGTAAACGCATCTGACTACCAAAACGTATTGAACGAACTAGACAGCCAAAACGGTTTAAGTGACAAAATCCGTTTTGACCTAGCCCTTAAAGCGTTTGAACATACTGCCGCCTATGACGGTATGATTGCTAATTACTTAGGCCGTATCGATCAGTCGGCTGATGTTTTAAGCACCGATAATAAAGCAGATTTCCCACGCACGTTTAATACTCAGTTTATTAAAGCGCAAGACATGCGTTACGGTGAAAACCCTCATCAAAATGCCGCATTTTATGTGTCTGCCGATCAAAGTGAAGCCTGCATCGCCACCGCTAAACAGTTACAAGGTAAAGCGCTTTCATTCAACAACGTGGCCGACACCGACGCAGCCCTTGAGTGTGTTAAGTCTTTCACTAAGCCTGCTTGTGTTATCGTTAAACACGCCAACCCTTGTGGCGTAGCGGTAAGCACCAACGGCATTAAAGAAGCGTATGACTTAGCATTTGCCACCGATACTGAATCGGCTTTTGGCGGCATTATCGCCTTTAACCGTGAGTTAGATGCGCAAACAGCTACGGCCATTACCGAACGTCAATTCGTTGAAGTGATCATTGCACCGTCGGTAAGCGACGAAGCTCAAAAAGTGATCGCCGCTAAAAAGAATTTACGTCTATTAGAAACCGGCGAATTCGCAGACACACGTGTTGAAGCTTTTGACTTTAAACGTGTAAATGGTGGATTGTTAGTTCAAGACCGTGACACCGGCATGATTACCGTTGATGATTTAACGGTAGTGACCAAGCGTCAGCCTACTGAACAAGAACTAAACGACTTAATCTTTGCCTGGAAAGTGGCTAAGTACGTAAAATCTAATGCCATTGTTTACGCAAAAGATCGCCAAACCATCGGCGTGGGCGCAGGCCAAATGAGTCGAGTTAACTCAGCTCGAATTGCTGCTATTAAAGCAGAACATGCCGGTCTTGAAGTTAAAGGTTCGGTAATGGCAAGTGATGCGTTTTTCCCATTCCGTGACGGTTTGGACAATGCGGCTAAGGTGGGTATTGCAGCGGTGATTCAACCGGGTGGCAGTATTCGTGATGAAGAAGTCATTGCCGCCGCCGATGAAGCGGGTATTGCCATGGTGTTTACCGGCATGCGCCACTTTAAGCATTGATTTTTAAACTAGATTTTTTGGGGGGATCTTTTCCTCCCCCCATACTCGGTACAGTATTCAGCTTTAATTATTATTAAGGCTTTTTTATTTTTCGCCCCCTGCAAAAGAACTTCTGGCTGTTTGTTCCTAGCAAGGCATAAAATTAATTTAAACCCAGGAGCGTATATTTATACGTGACTGGTTTAAATTAGTTTTATAACGCAGCTAGGGGCGAACAGACAAAGTTCGACGAGGAAAATACATGAATGTTTTAATTATTGGTTCTGGCGGTCGCGAACACGCATTAGGCTGGAAAGCCGCTCAAAGTGCAGGCGTTGAAAAGGTATTTGTAGCACCCGGCAATGCCGGTACGGCACTTGAAGCGAATCTTGAAAACGTAAATATCGATATCCTGGATTTTGAAAAGCTGACTCAGTTTG
>JAPYOO010000453.1 GCA_029938135.1 Bermanella sp.
GCCAGTGTATATATGACTAATTGCACATCGTAGCGGTGTTCGCTCATGGCAACATGAGTGGCTACTTGGTCGTAGGCTTGGACGTTTTCACCTAAGTAATTGGATTTATAATCCAAAATAAAATACTGCCCTTGCCACTCAAATATTAAATCCACAAAACCTTTAAGCATGCCTTTTAATTGACGAAATTCAGCGGGTTTTACCGGTACATCTAAACATGGGGATTGGTTTAATAATTGGTTAAAATCTTGTGCATTGAGTTTACTGACCGGGAAATAAAATTCCATTTCTACCAGTTTTTTACTGGGTGTCAGAGCCGATAGACTTAACGTTTCTTGAGCTTGATGCGCTATTGGCATCAGCGGCGCATTGAGTATGTCGTTTAACCACTCCTTTACCACGTCAAGCCACTTAATCTCGATGGAGAACCGCGTTAATAAGTCGATTATCAATTCATCAATATCATCTGGTAGTTGAGTGAAATCAATTTCTTCTAATAGCGTATGTAAAAAGTTACCCGCGTGGGCACCACGGGGGAATGCAAAAGCGCCTGCCAGCTCTTGTTTAACATCACTGCTAGGCAAGTCTACATTCGCTTCCATCTCGTTTGAATCGTCGGTCTCTTCGTCTAAATTCAAACGTGCACTCATGGGCACATGCACATGACGAATAAGCGATGAGAAACTAGACATGGACCAATCTTGTTTAATACGCCCTGTAAATTGGCGCACCGTCAGATTTTGTAATTTTTCGGTACTGACCAACGCCCCCTGCGCAATAGACATTTCCATCGTTTGGTAAATATCATTATTTTCTGGCAGGCCAGCTTCAACTTGTAATTGCGCCGTAAGACCCTCCACTTCACCTTGTGCCAATACATGATACAGCGCACTGACCTTTAACGTTTTCAACAATTTTTTATCGCTTACATTTTTAGGAATAGCCACATAACACTTTGCCGACGCTCTTGTTAATGCCACATACAACAACCTAACTTCTTCGGCTAACCCTTCAGTTATGCGTTGATCCTTAAAATCACCCACTAAATCACATACTAATTTATTTTTTTCTTCGTCAAAAAATAAAGGATCACTTGATTCTTTGCCATCCCAGCTAAAGGGTAAAAAGACCACAGGATATTCCAATCCCTTAGATTTATGGATTGTGACTATTTGCACTAGGTTCGCGTCGCTTTCGAGGCGTAACATCTGTTGGTCTTCTTGACCTAAATTAATGCTTATTTTATGGCTTAACCAACTTATTAAACCCTGAAAGCCCTGAACCTGTGAGCTCGCATCTTGCAGTAACTCGCTCAAGTGTAAGAAATTAGTTAGGCAGCGTTCACCCTCTATGCTGTCGCTACTCAGCCAAGCGGCGGGTAGAACACGCACGTGCAGCCAATTCATAAACATGGCCATAACGCCTTTCTTTTCCCATAGATCACGGGCGGCATATAACTGCTCAAGCTGATCTTCCCACAGGGATTCGCCGTTAATAAATTCCTGCAACGTCTCTAACGACACACACCATACAGGGTGCGCAATGGCGTTTCTAAATTGTGCTTCACTGAGCATATGAATGGCTTGTAGTAATGA
The DNA here is from genome assembly GCA_029938135.1 of Bermanella sp. GTDB lineage: Bacteria > Pseudomonadota > Gammaproteobacteria > Pseudomonadales > Oceanobacteraceae > Bermanella. The sequence goes on from JAPYOO010000453.1 coordinate 1,596, forward strand.
GTACATGGCCATGGCTTGATCTGATTGAAATATACTTTCCCGCCCCACATACACACTGCCAATGCCGCGTTTACTTAAAGACTGTTTAATCCATTTGGCTTGACGGGCACTGCGCACCAATACTGCGATGTCTTTTGCCAATAACGGTTTAGCTGACGACGGATCATCACCAGAATTAGGGGCATTTAAAGTGGCATTACCTTGTTGAGATAAATTAAGTAGCTCACAAATTTGTTGGGCACAGCCTTCACTGCACTCATTTGCTATATCTTGTTTGCTGGTTTTATCTAAGCCATCACTTAACATCCAGCTTAATGCTGGGCTGCGTTCATTGTTTATAACTAACGCCGACGCATCCCCTTTCGCTTTTACGCTTGTAAAAGGAATATCAATATCGTAAATAAAAGGACGATCATGACGACTAAAGAAACCGTTTACCGCGCTGACCATAGGCTGCGTAGATCGATAATTAGTAT
>JAPYOO010000454.1 GCA_029938135.1 Bermanella sp.
AATTTAAATACCGCATGCAGAAAGCCACTGGTCAATTAGGCCAGAGCCACCTGCTGAAAGAAGTACGTCGCGATATCGCGCGTGTTAAAACCATCATCAACCAGAAAGCAGGTAAATGATCATGGCAGAGACGATAGTACGTACTGTTCAAGGTAAGGTCGTTAGCGACAAGATGGACAAAACAATTACTGTTATGATTGAGCGTCGCGTAAAGCACCCAATCTACGGTAAGTTTGTTAAACGCTCCACTAAGCTGCACGCGCATGACGAGCAAAACGAATGTCTTATCGGTGATACCGTGACTGTTCGTGAATGTCGTCCTCTTTCTAAGTCCAAATCTTGGATGTTAGTAAGTGTCGACACACGTGCAACCAAGGTGTAAGCCCAGGAATTATAGGAGCTATAGACCATGATTCAAACACAATCAATGCTTGAAATTGCTGATAACAGCGGTGCTAAGCGCGTAATGTGTATTAAAGTACTTGGCGGTTCACACCGTCGTTACGCGCGCATAGGCGATCTTATTAAAGTTACTGTTAAGGAAGCAATTCCTCGCGGTAAAGTTAAAAAGGGTCAAGTATTGGACGCCGTAGTTGTACGCACACGTTCAGGTGTTCGTCGTCAGGATGGATCTTTGATCAAATTCGACACAAACGCCGCCGTTTTGCTGAATGCCAGCCAAGCGCCAATCGGTACTCGAATCTTCGGGCCTGTGACTCGTGAACTTCGTAATGAGAAGTTCATGAAGATTGTTTCACTCGCTCCTGAAGTTCTGTAGGAGACTGACTATGAAAAAGATTCGTCGTGATGATGAAGTAGTTGTTATATCCGGGAAAGACAAGGGTAAGCGCGGCAAAGTAAACGCCATTCTTCCTGACGGTCGTTTGATCGTTGCCGGTGTTAACATGATTAAGAAACACCAGAAGCCAAATCCTTACTTAGGTCAGCCTGGTGGCATCGTTGAAAAAGAAGCCGGAATTCAGGCTTCTAACGTTGCTATCTTCAATTCTAAGTCTGGTAAAGCAGACCGAGTTGGTTTCCAGATTCTTGAAGACGGCAAAAAAGTCCGTGTTTTCAAGTCTTCTGGCGATCAACTAGACGCATAAGGGTGCCACTATGTCTCGTTTAAAAACGTTATATAAAAGCGAAGTGGTAGCCAAGCTGCAAGAAGAATTTGGCTACGACAACGTAATGCAAGTGCCTAAAATCACCAAGATCACCCTAAACATGGGTGTTGGTGAAGGCATTGGCGATAAAAAACAAGTTGAGTCTGCTGTTAAAGACCTAGAGCTTTTATCTGGTCAGAAAGTAGTAATCACTAAAGCTCGTAAATCAGTAGCTGGCTTTAAAGTTCGTGAAGGCTGGCCAATCGGTTGTAAAGTGACTCTTCGTGCAGATCGCATGTGGGAATTCATGGACCGCCTGGTTGATATCGCCATTCCACGTATTCGTGACTTCCGCGGCTTGAACGGTAAATCGTTCGACGGCCGTGGTAACTACAGCATGGGCGTGAAAGAACAGATCATCTTCCCTGAGATCGAATACGATCAAGTGGATAAGATTCGTGGTCTGGACATCACGGTTACTACTACTGCACCTACAAACGATGAAGGTCGTGCGCTATTAGCCGCATTGAACTTCCCGTTCCGTAAATAAGGAGTAGCACTATGGCTAAAGTTTCGATGAAACAGCGTGAGCTGAAGCGCGAAAAATTAGTAGCAAAGTTCGCTGAAAAGCGAAATGCGTTACTGGCAATTATCAAAGGTTCTGACTCTTCTGAAGAAGATGTTTGGACTGCGCAAATGGCGCTACAGAAATTGCCACGTGACTCTTCACCGAGTCGCCAAAGAAGTCGTTGTCAATTAACGGGTCGCCCACACGGCGTATACCGTAAGTTCAAACTTTCTCGCATTATGATTCGTGAGCAAGGTATGGCGGGCAACATTCCAGGTCTTAAAAAGGCCAGTTGGTAAGCAATTCCTTCGCGGTCTAATTTTAGACCGCGTTGAACGCTGCACAACAGAGAGGTTAAAGCATGAGTATGCAAGATACTTTGGCGGATATGT
>JAPYOO010000112.1 GCA_029938135.1 Bermanella sp.
CCGACGGATAGGGTGCTTGGCCTGACCGAGTAACCATCAATATCAACCAAACACACCCCCGTAACGCTCTAGGTAAGTAGGGTATAGAGAGGAACAACCAAGCTTCCCTCGTAACTTGCCCCGTTGCTGGCTATAATGCGCGCAATTTTACACTATCCAAGCTAAATCCTATGAGCACTCAAACCTTAGAAGTGGGCAAGCGCAGAACGTTTGCGATCATTTCCCACCCCGATGCGGGTAAAACCACCATTACTGAGAAGGTATTGTTGTTCGGCAACGCCTTGCAAAAAGCCGGTACCGTTAAGGGTAAAAAGTCGGGTCAGTTTGCTAAGTCCGACTGGATGCAGATGGAAAAAGACCGTGGTATCTCGGTTACGACCTCTGTGATGCAGTTTCCGTACAACGGTTGCCTAGTGAACCTGCTGGATACACCAGGACACGAAGATTTCTCGGAAGACACCTACCGTACCCTTACGGCAGTGGATTCTTGCCTAATGGTGATTGATGCGGCCAAGGGTGTAGAGCAACGTACCATTAAGCTAATGGAAGTAACTCGCCTACGTACTACCCCCATAGTGACGTTTATGAACAAACTAGACCGTGATACCCGTGATCCGGTTGATTTAATGGACGAGGTAGAAGACGTACTTAAAATAGCCTGTGCGCCGATTACTTGGCCTATTGGCATGGGTAAAGAATTTAAGGGTGTGTACCACCTATATAATGACGAAGTGATTTTGTATTCAACCGGTCAGGGTCATACCATTCAAGAGCGCCGTGTTATTAAGGGCATTAATAGCCCTGAAGTAGACGAAGCTATTGGTATTTACGCCGACGACTTACGTGAAGAAGTAGAGCTTGTTAAAGGCGCTAGCCATCAGTTTGATAAAGAGCTGTTTTTAGCCGGTGAGCTTAGCCCCGTATTTTTTGGTACGGCCCTTGGTAACTTTGGTGTAGACCATGTGCTAGATGGTTTAACGGAGTGGGCGCCACCGCCATTGCCACGTGCCACGGAAGTACGTGATGTGGCAGCCACCGAAGAGAAATTCTCGGGCTTTGTGTTTAAAATTCAAGCCAATATGGACCCACATCACCGTGACCGTATTGCGTTTATGCGCATTGTGTCGGGTAAATTTAGCAAAGGCATGAAGTCACGCCATGTACGTATTGGTAAAGATGTGCGTTTTAACGATGCACTAACCTTTATGGCCGGCGACCGTGAATCGTTGGAAGAAGCGTATGCAGGCGATATTATAGGCTTGCATAACCACGGCTCTATTCAAATTGGTGATACCTTCACTGAAGGTGAAGAAGTGAAATTCACCGGTATTCCTAACTTTGCCCCTGAATTGTTTAAGCGTATTCGCTTAAAAGACCCGTTAAAGCAGAAGCAATTGCTTAAAGGGATTATTCAGCTGTCAGAAGAAGGGGCTGTGCAGGTATTTAGACCGCTGCGTAACAACGACCTTATTGTCGGTGCGGTTGGTCCCTTGCAGTTTGATGTAGTGGCGCAACGTCTAAAAGATGAATACAAGGTTGAGGCCATATACGAGCCCATTAGTGTAGCCACGGCGCGCTGGATTGAATGTGACGACAAGGTCATCTTGGCCGCTTTTGAGAAAAAAGCCCACGATAACCTAGCATTGGATGGCGGCGGTAACTTAACGTACGTAGCGCCAACCATGGTGAACTTGTCATTGGCACTTGATCGCCACCCTGATGTTCGCTTTTTAGCGACGCGCGAGCACTAAGCTTACAAAACGCGCTTTTAAAAGACGTGTCAGGCCTGCCTGACACGTCTTTTCCATTTCTGCCTTCCCGCTTTTATTGTCCATTAAATAATTTCACCCATTTACCGCCTGTTACGGCCGTTGTTACCCCTTTGTTACCTCGCACCCGCTATTATTAGGTTAATGTGTTTTTATTATGCCTGAGGCTTAGCCATGCTTGTTTTGTTGGTGGAAGATGACCTGGATTTGTCGGCCTTAGTGGCTGAGTTTTTAGAAAACCAATGCATTGAGTGCGATCTGGCGTATAACGGTGTTATGGGGTTAGCGCTTATTAAAACCAATCAATACGATGTGATTATCATGGATGTGATGATGCCGCGTATGGATGGTCTTACGTTGTGTAAAAAAGTACGTGAGCTGGGGGTAACAACCCCTTGTTTAATGCTAACCGCGCGCGACACCCTAGAAGACAAGTTATTAGGGTTTGATAAGGGCGCCGATGATTACATGGTGAAACCGTTTGATCTGCCTGAGTTAGTGGCTCGCCTAAGAGTGCTAGCGCGGCGCAGCAGTAATAGCTCTAGTCTATTAAAGGTGGCGGATCTTTCTTTAAATGTGACTACTCATCAAGCGTTACGAGGCGAGCGGACGCTTACATTAAGCCCCATTGAATGGAAGCTGCTTGAACTGCTTATGCGTGAAAGCCCAAATGTGGTCAGCCGGGGTCAATTGGAGTCGGCAGTTTGGCCAAATGATCCACCTTCTAAAGATGCGTTAAAAACCCAGATTTATCGACTGCGGCAGTTGGTGGATGAATCAAATGAGGCGGCGTTAATTCATACCATTCGTGGTGCGGGCATTTGTATGAGGTTAGATCATGAAGGCGCCTAGTAGCATTGCTCGTTATATTGGTCTGCAGGTGACGTTACTGTTTTCTGCACTGATTATTATTTATTCATTAAGTATAAATAAAGTGTACGACTGGGGCATCTTTGATATGACCCATTACTTTTTAAGCCTGCAAGCTGAGGAAGTGTACTTAGAATTAAAATACAGTGATGACTTACCAGAAAGTGGTGATCGATATACGCAGTATTATCTAAATTTTGAGCAATTCCCGTCGGTTATTAAAACTCTGTTTCCAATCACACTTCACCAAGACGGTGAAATGCTTCAGGCACAAATCCCTGGGTACGTTTATTACTTGTTGCCTTATGTTAACCCCAGACGTGATGAGTTTTTTTACGTATTGCATACCTACAGCGATACCGCCGACGAGTATGACGTAGCGATAGACATTCCCGAGTTACAAATAATGTTGCTGTTGTTTGTGGCGTTATTGGTTTTTTTATTGGTGCGCAATATTGCCATGGCCATTGTAAAGCCGGTTAAAAAGTTAGAGCGCTGGGCACGCTCTATAGACCCCGAGTCAAAAACACGCATTGAGATAGACCCCAAATCGTTTCGCTTTAAAGAATTGCAGTTAGTGGCCGATAGGCTGGCGGGTTCGGTTAATAAATTAGAGTCGTATCATCAGCGCGAAAAAGATTTTTTGCGCACCTTAAGTCATGAACTGCGCACGCCCTTAGCGGTCACGCGCGCGGCATTGGATTTATTGCAGCAAGACACGCAGCAGCCGTTAACGGGGGATGCATTAAAACTTGAGCGTATGCGCCGTGCTAATAATCATATGTTGGCCACCACCGAATGCCTATTGTGGTTATGGAGTGGTAAACAACGGGATCTTGAGGTGGCGTCATTTGATGTGCGTGGGTTAGTGGAGCAAACGGTTAATATGAATCAATACTTGTTGCAGCATAAAACGGTGCAGCTGGTGTTAGAGATAGCTGATGGGCTTATTTATACCTGTGAAAACAAGTTACTAAAAATGGTGTTAGAGAACCTAGTGCGTAACGCGTTTCAGTATACGCAAAGTGGGGATGTACATATATGTGCAAACGAACAAGGGCTAGAAGTGATAAATCATTGTATGGAGGAAGACTCTCAGTCTGAAGAGCAAAAAGAGGATTACGGCTACGGAGTGGGTTTGTATTTAGTCGAGAAAATATGTGAGCAAAAGGGGTGGGCCATCACCGTGACGCAAAACCGGGACATCTTTAAGGTCTGTATGGTGTTTTAAAACGCTGTTACCTCGCCGTTACCTTGCCTTTGGTAATTTATAGGTAGAGTGAGATCTAAGGGTCTCACATATCAATATCTTTTCTGAGTGCGAATGATGAAACCCATTTTTTCCCAAAATTTTGTGAAGCGGTCTTTGGCGGCCTTAGTGACTACGGTCTCGTTAACCATGGCGGGCTGCGGCAGTGCCTCTACTGACAATGGTGCGCCTGATGGCACGGGTGTGACCATTTACAAAAACGGCGCTATCTATACCGTTAACCCAGAAAATCCCAGCGCAGAGGCCGTGGTGATTACCGATGGCGTAATTACCTTTGTAGGTAGCGACACCGATGCAGCTGAATTTGAGACCGACAGCGCGCAGGTTATTGACCTTAACGGCAAGATGCTGATGCCAGGCTTTCACGATGTGCATATACACCCTATTGAGTCGGGCTCTGAGAATACTCACTTCAGTATTAATACCAGCGAAACCAACCCTGAAAACTTTATCCCTGCTATAAAAGCGGCGGCACAACAATTTCCAAACGCGGCTTGGTTAATTGGTTATGGCCATGACATTTATGCGTTAACGGAAAGTCAGCGTAGCCCTTTAGACATTATTGATGCGGCGGTGAGTGATCGCCCGGTGATTATTATGGAGCAAACCTCTCATTCTATGTGGGTAAACTCTAAAGCCTTAGAATTGATTGGCTACACTAAAGATAGTGCCAACCCCACGGGCGGCATCATCATGAAAGATAAAACCACGGGTTTACCCAACGGCATTTTAATTGATAACGCCGGCGAAGTGGCCATGTCAGTAGCACTTGCCGCGACCGATGAATTTATTCAGGTGGACTATGATGGGATGGTGGAATACACCCTGCCGGAATTAGCAAAACATGGTATTACCTCTATAGTAGATGCTCGTGCGTATTGGAAGCGTGGTCACTTGGATGTATGGAACCAGCTTGAGCAAGCCGATAAATTAACCGTACGTGCGTCAGTGGGCCTTTGGGCTTATCCAGAAGATGACGATGCAGAGCAATTGGCTAAACTTAAATCCTTGTACCGTGATGATGCCAATAGCTTGCTGCGCATTAATCAAATTAAATTGTACAGCGATGGCATTCCATCTAATACCACTGCCGCCATGAAAACCCCTTACGAGTTTGATTTGTTGGGTATTGAAGGTAATAAAGGTTTAAATTACTTTACCCAAGCGCGTTTAACTAACTATATATCTGAGCTAGAAAGCACCGGTTTTGATTTTCATATTCATTCCATTGGCGATCGTGGTATTCATGAATCACTTAACGCGATTGAAGACGCGGGCAGTGCTGAAGGCCGCCACCGTTTAACGCACATTGAGATCTTAGACCCACAAGATACCCCACGCTTTGCACAACTAAATGTAACCGCTGACTTGCAAGTGGCTGGGCAATTTACTGATCCATCGCATTGGTCGGAAATGATCAGTTTAATTGGTGCTGCCAAGTCCGATAACCTTGTGCCAATTAAAAGCCTTCAGGATTCTGGTGCACGTGTCACGTTAAGCAGTGATTGGAGTGTGAGCCCGTTCAACCCATTCATTGGTTTACAAAACGCGGTAACACGTGCGCCTCAAAACTTAACGTTGCAAGATGCATTAGCGGCCTACACCATTAACTCGGCGTATGTTATGCGCCAAGAGAACAAGGTAGGTTCTATTGAAGTAGGTAAAGAAGCTGATTTAGTTATTTTAAATCAAAACCTTTTGACCATCGCCCCCACTAAAATTAATCAAACTAAGATTTTACAAACCTTGTTAAAAGGTAAAGAAGTCTTCCGCAGTACTGACTTCAACCTGTAAGGCTGAAGCAATAATGCTTAGGTGTGGCCTTTGGCTGCTACCTGAGTGTTACCTTTTTCGTGTTAGTTTATTTCTGTGCCATCTTTAGTCTGTAAGTGAGTCAATATGAGTAATGATAAAAATAAATTCCCAAGCCTCTTAAAAAAATCCTTACTGACGTTAGTCAGTGCCGCCGCGTTGGTGATGGCCGGTTGCAGTGGTTTATTAAGTGCAAAAAGCGTGAGCAAAGAAGGCGTCACCATTTATAAAAATGGCGCTATTTATACCGTGAACAAACAACAGCCTTGGGCTGAAGCGTTAGTGATTGAAAATGGCATTATTAAAGTTGTGGGCAGTAACGCAGATGTGCAAGCATTTGAGGCGACGGCGGCCACTGTTATTGATTTAAAAGGCAAGATGATGATGCCGGGTTTTCATGATGTGCATACTCACCCAATTGAGTCGGCCTCGGAGAATACGCATTTTAGTTTAAATCCACAGGAAGATGATGCTGAGGATTATATTTATAAAATTAGAAAAGCCGGCAAAGAGTTTCGCCATGCAGATTGGCTAGTAGGTTATGGTCATTACGTAGGCACCTTATTAAATGCCAAGCGCAGCCCTGTGGATATTTTAGATGATGCAGTGGATTCACGTCCAGTGGTCATTATGTCTGAAAGCTCTCATTCGGTGTGGGCCAATAGTCGTGCGCTTAAAGCGTTAGGCATAGATGAGAATACGCCGGATCCTGTGGGCGGAAAAATCATGCATGATGAAAATGGCAAACCCAATGGTGTGTTAATAGATAACGCAGGCGAAGCGGCCTTTGATATGGCGTTAAAAGCGACACCTAAAAAAGAGCAAATAGATTACGAAGGTATGGTGTATTACACGCTACCGCAACTTGCTAAAAACGGTATTACCTCTATTTCGGATGCCCGTGTGTATTGGAAGCGGGGCCATCAAAATGTATGGATGCGTTTAGTGAAAGAAGGCTTACTCACCGTGCGAGTCACAGCGGCGTTATGGGCGTATGCCTCGGAAGATGATGCCACTCAAATTGACATGTTTAAATCCTTGTATACCAACGACAGTGATAGTTTATTGCGTTTTAATCAAATTAAAATGTACAGCGACGGTTTGATTCAAAATACCACGGCCGCCTTTAGCACCCCTTACCAGTTTGATTTGTTGGGCATAGAAGGCAATAAGGGTCTAAATTATTTTTCTGAGGCGCGCATGGCTAATTACATTAGTGCGTTAGAAACTGTGGGCTTTGATTTTTTAATTCACGCCATTGGTGATCGGGGCATTCATGAGGCACTTAATGCCATTGAGCAATCGGGCACAGCAGCCGGTCGCCACCGTATTACCCATGTGGAGATATTGGACTCTGCGGATACACACAGATTTGCCAAGATAAACGCAACCGCAGATTGCCAAGTGGCAGGGGAGTGGTCAAATCCAGAGCATTGGGGTGAACTGGCTGAATTTATTGATGAAGATAAAACCCATAATCAAATCCCTTTAAAGGACTTGGCAAAAGCCGGCGCGCGTTTAACCTTAAGCAGCGACTGGAGTGTTAGCCCGTTTAATCCTTTCCTAGGATTGTCTAATGCGGTGACTCGCGCGCCACAAGAATTATCATTGGAAGACGCGCTGGCGGCTTATACCATTAACTCGGCTTACTCTATGCGCCAAGATGACAAGGTAGGTTCTATTGAGGTGGGTAAAGAAGCCGATGTAGTGGTGCTGAATCAAAATCTTTTTAAGATTGATAAAAGCCAAATTAAAGACACTAAAATCTTACAAACATTATTGGCGGGAGACGAGGTTTACCGCAGTACCTCTTTGTAACAAAATACTTTTAACGGTGCATTATGGATCTATGAGCTATAACAATAGGGTGCCCCTTTGTTGTTATAGCAGTTAGTGCATTTAAATGAGGTTAGTCGGTTCCTATGAAATTCCTTCGCTGTGTATTGATTTACCCTTGCCTGTTCATTCTTGTTTTAACCTTAATCTTTGCCGGCTTTAGTGTTCATGCCAAAGCACCTAATGGCGAGGGCGTGTTGGTTTATAAAAATGGTGCTATCTATACCGTTAATCCACAGCAGCCTTGGGCACAGGCCTTAGTTATTCAAGATGGGGTGATTAAAATGGTGGGCACGAATCAACAGGCCAAAGCCTTTGAAAAAGGCGCGCAGGTAATTGATTTGGCGGGCAAGATGTTAATGCCGGGTTTTCATGATGTTCACCTGCACCCACTGGAGTCAGGCTCTAACAATAATCATTTTACTTTGGATTACCTTGAAGAGGATCCTGAAAACTATATTACGGTGATAAAAAAGGCGGCCCGCGACTTTCCTCATGAGCCATGGTTAGTGGGATATGGTCATGACATTAATACCTTTATGGAGAGTGAGCGAAACCCGGTTGATATTCTGGATGAGGCAGTGCCCAATCGGCCAGTTATTGTCATGGAGCAAACCTCTCACTCTATGTGGGTTAATTCAAAAGCGATGGTCTTGCTTGGGTTTAACAATACATCACTAAGCCCAGTGGGCGGGGTGATTCTGAAAGACGAATACACGGGCCACCCTAATGGTTTGTTGATTGATAACGCCGGCGAAATCGCCATGCACTTGGCCATGAAATCGACACCCCAGCGTCGACAAAATGATTACGACGGCATGGTGGACGATACGCTGCCTGCTTTTGCTAAACATGGCATTACCTCCATTGTGGATGCACGTGCCTATTGGCGGCGTGGGCATGTGGATACCTGGCTTCAGTTAGAAAAAGATTCGGCCTTAACGGTGCGCGCCTCGGTTGGGTTGTGGGCATACCCAGAAGATATTGATCGTACCCAATTAAAGAAGTTGGCTTCTTTATATAGGAATGACCCTGATAGTTTATTGCGTATTAACCAGATTAAGCTTTATAGCGATGGCATACCCGTTAATACCACTGCTGCCTTAAAAGGCCCTTATGCATTTGACATGTTAGGGCTGCCCAACAATAACGGATTGGACTACTTTACTGAGTCTCGCTTGGCCCACTATATAAAGGTGTTAGAAAAAACCGGCTTTGATTTTAATATTCACGCCATTGGTGACCGAGGGATTCACCAGGCGCTAAATGCCATTGAAAAAGGTGGCAGTGATAGGGGGCGGCATCGCCTTACGCATCTAGAGATCGTCGACCCAATGGATATTCAACGCTTTGCTCAGTTAAATGTAACTGCGGACTGCCAAGTGGCGGGGGAGTTTACGCATCCATCCCATTGGCCCGAGATGGCGCAGCTTATAGGGGCTAAAAGAGCCCAAAACCTAGTGCCCATTAAATCCTTTAGTGATGCGGGGGCTCGCGTCACGTTAAGCAGTGACTGGAGTGTGAGCCCATTTAATCCATTCATTGGTTTGCAAAACGCGGTAACTCGAGCCCCGCAAAACCTATCATTGCAAGATGCCATCGCGGCCTACACCATTAACTCGGCCTATGTTATGCGCCAAGAGGCGGTGGTGGGGTCGCTAGAGGTGGGTAAGGAGGCAGATATAGTGGTGCTGAATCAAAACCTGTTTAAGGTGCCCGTAATCGATATTGAACATACCCAGGTTTTGCAGACGCTATTAGCGGGTGAAGAGGTGTATCGCAGCGAAGAATTTGAATATGAGTAAGTGTGGGCCAATTAATGCGACCTAGTATCCAATATTTGGCCAAGCACTTGAGCAAAAGCAGATCTGTATTAGGCTTTATGAAGTATTGGACGGGATGGGGAGTGATATGATTTTGTTTTTTTTAATGACGTTTATGGGCACGATGGGTTTGTGTTTGCTTGCGTACCGCTTTTTTGGGCAGCAAATACAGGGATTAACCTTAAAGCTGGATGACGGGCGAGGTTATTACCTAGTTTGCATCATGTTGATCACCTTTTTTGGCTCTGCTCTTTCATATTATGTAGGCTGCACACTGGGTTATGATCAAAATCCGGCCCAAGCGAGTAACTTAGCGGCGGTGATTATGCTGAATACGCTGGCGGCATTGGGGGCATTAACCTATGGATTAATGCACTTTAAAGAGGGTGAACGCTATTAAGGGGGTAAAACATCGCACTAATTGTAAAATAGGGGGTGAAATCCCTAAGATGTTCTCGTATAATTCGCGCCTCGTTTCCCCCGACGAAGCCCTAAAACGGAGTTATCGACCGATTTAGAACAAATAAGTTGGTAATTTACCTGATTAGGCGGAAAGAAGAATTATGAAAACATATACAGCAAAACCTGCAACAGTAAAACGCGATTGGTTAATCGTAGATGCAGATGGCCTTACTTTAGGTCGTCTAGCTTCTGCAGTTGCTCTTCGTTTACGTGGCAAGCATAAGCCTGAGTTTACTCCTCACGTTGATACTGGTGATAACATCATCATCATCAATGCTGATAAAGTTGCCGTAACTGGTAAAAAAGCTCAAGACAAAATGTACTACCGTCACACCGGTTACCCAGGTGGTATCCGTGAGATCAACTTTGAAGATCTACAAGCGCGTAGACCTGGTCGTGTAGTTGAGCTTGCTATTAAAGGCATGCTTCCTAAGAACCCTCTTGGTCGTGCAATGTTCACTAAGTTGAAAGTGTATGCTGGTACAGAGCATCCACACACTGCACAACAACCAAAAGAATTGAAGGTTTAAGGGGATTATCATGGCTACAACTCAAAACTACGGTACTGGTCGTCGTAAGTCTTCTACAGCACGTGTTTTTATGCGTCCTGGAACAGGCGCGATCGTGATCAACAAGCGTTCTATTGAAGAATACTTTGGTCGTGAAACTTCTCGCATGGTAGTACGTCAGCCTTTATTGTTGACTGAAAACCTAGAGAAATTTGATTTATACATCACTGTTAAAGGTGGTGGTGCTTCTGGTCAAGCCGGCGCTATCCGTCACGGTATTACTCGTGCACTGATGGAATACGATGAGACTTTACGTCCATCTCTACGTGCTGCGGGTTATGTTACTCGTGATAGCCGTGAAGTTGAACGTAAGAAAGTTGGTCTACGTAAAGCTCGTAAGAAGCCTCAATTCTCTAAGCGTTAATCGCTCGGACGCAATTGCGGACCAAAAAACGCTCAGGTGCTTTGCATCTGGGCGTTTTTTTATGTCTGTAAAAAGTGTGAGCTGGGATGGATTTGGGCGATGTGTCAGCTGATAATTGTGCGGGTGTAGTGATCGTATATTAATCGCGTGGCGGCATACTTTGGGATGTTTGCTAGACTCAAATGATAAAGTCACCTAAAACAACCACTTAACCTCAGAATGATGGGGTTAATTGACATGGCGCCTTGTTAATGTGGCCGCATTTCATTACTATTCGTGCCAAATTTTTCGATGATTCATTATCTGGTTGTGATACTGGTAGTTGGTCATAAATAGCCCTTTATGAGCATGTTCTTGTTATTTGTACAAAGCGTGTTATACAAAGTGGTTAAGATTAAAAGAATTCTAAAAAGTGGATGGGAGAATGCCTGAATGAGTAATGATGGCGTAAATACAGGCCGACGCCGCTTCCTTATCGCAACGACTGCGGTAGGTGGTGGCATTGGTGCGGTAGGTGTGGCAGTACCTTTTGTTAAATCTTGGAATCCAAGTGAAAAAGCAAAAGCGGCTGGCGCACCTGCAAAAGCAGATATTAGTAAAGTTGAACCGGGTTCCATGATCGTAGTGGAATGGCGCGGCAAACCTGTATATGTAGTTCGTCGTACTGACGAAGTAATTGGTTTGCTGGAAGGTTTAGCGGGTGAGCTAAAAGATCCAAACAATACCGTCACCTCTCAGCAACCTGAATACGCGAACAATATTTACCGTTCTCGTAAAGAAGATCTTGTAGTGATTGAAGGTGTTTGTACACACTTGGGTTGTGCACCTAAATATTACCCTGAAGTGAAGCCGGAAGCATTTCAAGAAAACTGGAAAGGGGGTTTCTATTGCCCTTGCCACGGTTCTCGTTTTGATTTGTCGGGTCGTGTACTTAAGGGTTCTCCAGCGGGCAAAAACTTGCGCATACCGCCTTATTCTTATGTGGATGAGCACACCTTGATTATTGGTGTGGACGAGGAAAATTCATAATGAGCAAAATGTCTGAT
>JAPYOO010000455.1 GCA_029938135.1 Bermanella sp.
GGAGATGTTGTTGGAAAATGCAGCCCATAAGCCATTTGAAGCAAAATCGACTCTCTTCCTAGACATACCACTATCCAGCATTCAGCGGATGAAACTATTACTGGATTTAATATTGGCATGAATGCGGGTGCAAGTGCTGGTCAGACTGGATTTCATTGCCATACCCATTTGATTCCTAGACGAGATGGAGATGTTGAAGACCCTAGAGGTGGTATAAGGCATGTTATTGGTGGAAAAGGGTATTATTAACGTGTTTTACGTATTAGAGCTCGCCTTAGTACTGATATTACCCATTGCATTATCATGGTCGATATACGTTCTAGTAATGGGGGCGAAAGTCCTGCCATCCAAAGTAAAAACGCTCATCAAAGTTCTTCTGATTGACGGATCCGGTGGATTTGCGGTCTACCTGTATCACTATGAAATATTGACCTTCATTTTCGGTGTAGGGGGGGGGTGACTATTGCTGCTCTAGCAGCGTTGATTTTCGTAACTCTGGTTGCGATAGTTGGCTTGATTTTGACGGCCCGTTTTTACATCTCCATGACTTACGATATGCCCATATGGGGCCACTTGATAATAGCGATCTTCGCGAAAGTTGTAATTTATTCCCATAGCACACTCGTAGCACACTTTGACGACTGTATTGACCATTTGCCATAACGCTGGAATTCCTATAATCTCGTTTATAATTACTATCTGAGATATAAGAAGACGAGCAATTACAAGGAAATAATCGCAATGGAAACCGTCATCAAGGCACGCACAGTTATTAAGGACTTTTTAGTATTGGCATTGGTATCAACAATACCTTTTACCGCTATATACGCTCAGGCAGAAACAAAAAAAGAAGAGCAACCTTTTATAAATTTTACAGACCCCTTAAGCCTGTCGAGGGGAAAATTAAACCCGATAAACCCTGACTCCCTAATATATCCTGAGTCCGTCGCTTGTGAAGTGGTCACAAATGATTGGGGCTGGTCATCTTGTGTGGGTTTAGAAAAACTGATTTACAGCCATATCGTTGGTATTGATTCCACAGTGGTTGTCACTCCTGACTCACAAGGATATGTAAGTTTTGACGACTGGAATGATGGCGACAAGGACTCAGAAATAGAAGATATTTGGGACGCGCTTGTAGAGGACAGTAAAGAACAAAGTAAACGAGCAGGCGTAACCATCCGCCCCATCAGATGGGTTGTATATCCTACTTTAAATAGCGACAAAAAATATCTGTACTACGCATTTAAAGTTCGGTGGGGAGATGACGAGTTTATCAACATTAAGGTTTCACTTTTTGATCGTAAAGGTTACGTGCCACTTATGATCATACTTGAAAATCCAAATGCTTCGGAGGAAGAAATCAGATCCTTTGTGGAGCAATCTGCGCTGTCGTACATTCCTTCCAAATACACGTCATATTCATCATTTACTAGCGGCGACAAAATCGCTGCCGTGGGCGTTATTGGCACATTAGCCGCTCTAGTAGGAGTTAAATATGGCAAGGGGTTTTTCGCAACAGCGCTTGCTTTTGCCTTGATTGCCCTCAAAAAACTCTGGTTTATTATATTTCTGCCGTTCCTCTATATTGGAAGATTATTTAAGAAAAAGAACAAATAATTCCGCAGCACACTCAACAAACGCGTTGACCACCAACGCGCCTCCACTTACACTGACTTTACTCTAACTTATTGAAGTAAACTAGTGCTCAGCATCAACCTACGCCCCAACAAACTTTCCATTTATAAGCGACCTAAAAGTCCACTGTGGCAATGTCGCTACAAATTAGATAATGGCGAAGGTGTTGTTACAGACTATCTGCGTGCGTATATGTGGTGGAGCGTAGGGGCCTATAACGGCGACAAGTTATCTGCTGAGTACCAAGAAAGTATTGCTAATAAAATGACCCCTGCTCACATCAGCAAGGCACAGGATATGTCTAGTCGTTGCTTAGAGAGTAACTATAAGGATTGTTAGGCAAATAATTGCTGACCAAACCACAATCACAGGCTCTCTCACTCCTAACTATCTGTAATATAAGGCTTA
>JAPYOO010000456.1 GCA_029938135.1 Bermanella sp.
TACCGGTAAAACAAATGGAAGGCATAGAGTTAGTGGTAGATGGCTACCGTGGACGCCTATATACCCATCCATCCGCTCAGTTACGCCAGCAGTTCAAAGACATCGTTGATGAAGAAAAAATATTAGTCGAAGGCTTAGAAGCCATTAAAGACTTACCGGCCCAAACCCCTGATGGCCATCAAATTCAGTTGTGTGTGAATACCGGCTTAATAACCGATGCCATCCGTTCGGTTAATCGCGGTGGTGAAGGCGTAGGTTTGTACCGCACGGAAGTGCCGTTCATGATGAAAGAACGTTTCCCCTCTGAAAACGAACAAGTAATTATTTATCGCAAACAACTGACCACGTTTGCACCGCAACCCGTGACCATGCGCACTTTGGATATAGGGGGCGATAAGTCGTTAACCTATTTTCCCATAGAAGAAGAAAATCCATTTTTAGGCTGGCGTGGTATTCGCGTCACCTTAGATCATCCTGAGATTTTTTTATTACAGGTGCGAGCCATGTTAAAGGCGAGCGTTGGTTTAGATAATTTAAAAATTATGTTGCCCATGATCACCAGTTTGACCGAAGTAGAAGAAGCCCAATACCTGATATATCGCGCCTACCAAGAAGTCGTGGATGAGGGCGCTGACATTAAAATGCCTGAAATTGGCGTGATGATTGAAGTCCCCGCAGCGGTGTATCAAGCGCGAGCCATCGCCCGCATTGTGGACTTTATTTCGGTGGGGTCTAACGATTTAACGCAGTACTTACTGGCGGTAGATCGTAATAATCCGCGGGTAGCTGAACTCTACGACAGCTTTCATCCAGCCGTATTGGCGGCCATGCAACAAGTGGTGACGGCGGCCAAGTTAGAAAATTGTCCGGTGAGTGTGTGTGGTGAAATGGCCGGTAATCCCGCTGGCGCCGTATTATTAATGGCCATGGGTTACGATATGTTATCCATGAACGCCACTAACCTACCCAGAGTAAAATCGGTAATTCGCAGCATAGATATGACATTTGCCACCGCGTTATTGGAAGAGGTGATGGCGCTAGACAGCCCAATGGTGGTCAGCAGTACCGTACAATTAGCGTTAAACAAACAAGGGCAGGGTCATATATTAGGGCCGTCTTCGGGTAAACGTAAATAGGTGTTCAGTTTCTAAATTTACCCGTTTATATCTTTATTCTTTCACGCTCTACAACTGCCAGCGACGTTTGCGCCCTGTATCCATATGAATGTAGCCACTGCGCCCGTAATATCCCACACCGCCAATAGTTGAAGCCAGCGTTGCCTTATGAACTTGGCGTAAATTCAAACCCGGAATACGAAAATCCATGGCTTTACCACTCATGTGCAGGCTGCGTTTGGCCACACCGGTGCCCGCTTCGCGTAATTGGGCATTGGTTTCAGGGCTGCGGTAGCCAGACACGAGTAAAATCTCTTTGGTACTGCCCAGTTTCTCTTGGATAGAATAAAGCTGATCCAATAGTTGAATATCGATGGGGGCAATGCGGTTTTGACGGTGATCGCGCATTAACAAAAAAATATCGGCCAGCGCATCAATGGAGTATTCACCCTGCTCCCAGTAGGTCACCTTAGCGGTCTCACCTGTGTGCAAGCTTCTAAGGTTAAGATGGCGATGACCTTCAGTCTGCTGCTGTGGCAACGACAAAGACGGGGTGGCCAGCACGGTAGGAGCGCTTAATAGTAATTGGCTGGCAATGGGCGCGGTGCCCGCCCATTTTAAAAATTGTCGACGATTAAGGCTCATTATTCTCTAGTTCTATATGCTGATGTTGGTTGTATATTGAGCATATATTGTGCCATTAATCATAAGTTATAAGCAAAGGGGCTGTTTATAACTTATTGCACGCGAATAACCCAAACCGTAAAGCACATTTAAAGTACGATAGAATCCAACTTGTGGCTCTCATCGTTTATCTGATCACGTTGGTAAACATCCTTACGCATTTGCAACTGACCTTTTTCATCTACCCAGCTGGTCCAATACATAAGGTAAACCGGAATGGGCTTTTTAAGTTTCACGG
>JAPYOO010000457.1 GCA_029938135.1 Bermanella sp.
TAGGGGAATAAATAAAGTAATTAATTATGCAAAGTTTGTATGGCTATTTATATCGGTTGAATTAAATTCAGCGTTAAATTTTGTTGTTAACCAATGATAAAAATCAAGTAACACCTCTTTTTTAACTGAGGTTTTTCTAAGTACAAAATAATATTGTTCGGGAATCATTACGGGTTGGTTCAGTGTGACTAGGCGGCCTGCCTTTAACCAGGTTGCAAGCAATGGTAGTTGACCAATTGCAATCCCCAGCCCCTGTTCTGCTGCTCTCATTGCCGCGATATAACTGTCCATCACAAGCTTAGTATTGTGCTCAATCGTGTTGCCTTTAAGGAATTCGCTGGTGCGCTGCCAATCATTCATACTTCCCTGCATATGAATCAAGGTATGCCCAGAAAGATTTCTAATAGTATCAATAGGGTTATTCGTAATATAGTGAGGTGAGGCCACCAATGCGCAATGACACGGCGAAATAGAATGAGTTTCAAGGCCTGGCCAGTTCCCATCGCCCAGTCTAATAGCGGCATCCACCGGTTCACGGTCAAAGTCTATAAGGGACATACTGGTTTCTATGCGCAGTTCAATGTTGGGGTGCAGCGACTTAAATTCATGTAGCGCTGGAATTACAATTTCATAGGCTACAAATGGAATCATACTAATACGCAAAATAGGATTGGATACCTGGTATAAAAAACTATCGTGACAATTGCGATACGTGCTTAAGGTTTGTTCAGCCACCCGTAAATACGCTTTACCGTATTCGTTTAATTCTACTCGGCGGGTTAAGCGGTTAAACAGCGACATATTTAAATGCTGTTCAAGTTGTTTAATTTGCTGGCTGACAGCAGACGGCGTGATGCATAAGGCCTGTGCGGCTAATTTAAAACTGTGCAGTTGTGCTGCAGCTTCAAATGCGATTAATAATTGAATGGGAGGTAAATCTTTATACATTAGTAGTGCTATGCCTAATTTTTAATCAAAGTATAAAAGTAACATTATATTCAATAAAGTTAGGCAATTGATACGCATTTTATTCACTATAGGTAAGTAATGCTTACTCAAAGGTGTAAATAATTCGTTTGTCGAAGATAGGGGGATTCCATAAGCTGGCTGATCATTAAGTTTAAGCTCGCAGCGATCCTACACATCTATCTTTAAAGAGGTTATCAATGACCACAACATCAAAGGTTTCATGGACTCACCAATACATACACGCCAATGGCATACAGTTTCATTATGTGACAGAAGGCAGTGGGCCTTTAATGTTACTTTTACATGGGTTTCCGGAGTGCTGGTATAGCTGGCGGCACCAGATTTCACAGTTTTCTAAAAACTATAAAGTTGTGGCGATAGACATGCGCGGTTATGGTAAAACGGATCGTCCTAAAGGTAAAAAAAATTATACAATTGATGTTTTGGTCGAAGACGTTAAAGGGTTGGTAGCTGCACTTGGCTACAAAAAGTGTGTCTTGGTGGGGCATGACTGGGGGGCCATTGTTGCTTGGTATGCAGCGATGAATTCCGAGTCTTGTGTTGATTCTTATGTTGAGAAGTTAATTGTAATGAACGTGCCTCATCCTCAATGTTACATGGATAATTTAAACTTCAATCAAGTATTAAGAAGCTGGTATATTTGGATGTTTCAATTGCCCGTGTTACCCGAGTTATATCTTAAATCAAACGATTTTAAGTGGATTACCAATCAGTTTAAAAGCGCGGTAAACCCAGAGGCGTTTTCCGAAACCGATTTTAATGCATATAAGGATAACGCCGCACAACCTGGGGCTTTGACGGCCATGATAAATTATTATCGAAATTTACCGGCTGAAATGATGAAAAGGGAAATTAGACCAATTATTCAAGTCCCTACGCTGATGCTTTGGGGTGAAAAAGATCAGTATACAAGTAAAAATTCAATCCGCGGCACAGAAAAATACGTGAAAAATTTAGAGCTTAAGTTTTTGCCAGATTGCAGTCATTGGACCCAGCAAGATTGCCCTAAAGAAGTGAATCAACATATGCACGAGTTTTTAGTGTAA
>JAPYOO010000458.1 GCA_029938135.1 Bermanella sp.
TTGACTTTAATGCCATTACAAAAGTCGTTACGGGCTTCTACTATCGTCCACAGGTTACTCATATTGGCACTTAATGAGTCGTTATAACTGTCGTGACGCACTTCTACTTCAACAATAATTAAGTGATCGTTTATAAGTTTGTCGCGGTAACGATCATAGGTATCACTAAACAAGCGAATATCAATGCGGCCACTGCGATCATCTATGGTAAGAATACACATGTTATCGCCACGCTTGGTGCGCATTACGCGAACACCAACAATAATACCCGTGAGCTTTTGTGGCTTTTTATCGGCCTTCACATTGGAAATTTTAGTACGCGCCATACGACGTACTTCGCGCTCATATTCATCAAACGGGTGACCGGTGACAAATAAACCCAAGGTATCTTTTTCGCCTTGCAGTTTTTGCTTGGGGTTCCAGTCTTTTACTTTGCCTACATAATCGTCGTACGGGTTTTTATCTTCTTCAAGCTCGGCTTCACCAAACATATCCATCATGCCGGCCGCATCATTTTTAGCATTTTGATCCGCGGCTTTTAACGCATCCGGAATACAGGCAAACAATATGGAACGATCGGGGCCAATTTTATCAAATGCACCACAACGCACTAACGCTTCCATCACACGTTTATTCAATTTGCCTTTTTCGATACTTTTACAAAAGTGAAAGATATCAACAAATGGGCCTTCGTTTTTACGACCTTCTACAATCGCCTCAATTGGGCCCTCACCCACGCCTTTAATCGCGCCTAACCCGTATACAATTGAATCTTCCTCATTCACTGTAAAACCAAATTCGGCTTGGTTAACATCCGGTAAAATCAGATCCAGTTTCATCTCGCGGCATTCTTCGATGAAAATTACGATCTTATCGGTATTGCCCATATCGGCGGTGAGTACCGCCGCCATAAATTCAGCAGGGTAATGAGTCTTCAACCACAGGGTATGATAAGACACGACGGCATAGGCCGCGGAGTGAGACTTGTTGAAACCGTACCCGGCGAATTTTTCCACCAGATCAAAGATCTTCATGGCCAAATCTGGGTCGTTACCCACAGAGATGGCCCCCTCGCGGAAGGTTTCACGCTGCTTGGCCATTTCTTCGGGTTTTTTCTTACCCATAGCACGACGCAACATATCCGCGCCGCCCAGCGTATAACCCGCCAGCACTTGGGCAATTTGCATAACCTGCTCTTGGTAAACAACCACCCCGAAGGTGGGCTCCAACACCGCTTTTAAACTTTCATGCTGGAAATCCTGGTGTGGATAAGCCACCTCGGCACGGCCATGTTTACGGTTGATGAAATCGTCTACCATGCCGGACTCTAGCGGGCCCGGTCGAAACAAGGCCACTAGCGCGATCATTTCTTCTATATTGTCTGGCACTAAACGTGTTACCAGATCTTTCATGCCGCGAGATTCCAACTGGAATACGGCGGTTGTTTTAGCTTGTTTTAATAATTCAAACGAGGCCCTGTCATCCAGCGGCACTTCTTCAATAAAGATGGGCTCTAGGTTTTCAAGCGCGCGCTTTTTATTGATGGTTTTTAATGCCCAATCAATAATGGTTAGGGTTTTAAGTCCCAAGAAATCGAATTTTACAAGACCAGCGGCTTCCACATCGTTTTTATCAAACTGGGTTACTAAACCCGAGCCATCTTCATCACATAACGTCGGAGAGAAATCCGTGAGCTTTGTGGGGGCGATAACCACACCACCGGCGTGTTTACCGGTTTGACGGGTAATGCCTTCCAACTTCAACGCCATGTCCCAAATTTCTTGGCCATCTTCGTCGTTGTCTAAAAACTCTTTAATGCCCGGTTCCATTTCCATGGCGAGCTTTAATTTCATGCCAGGGTCAGCAGGAATTAATTTTGAAAGTTTATCAGCTAAACCATAGCTTTTGCCCTGCACTCGGGCTACATCGCGTACCACCGCTTTTGCGGCCATCGTACCAAAGGTTACGATTTGTGATACGGCTTCACGACCATAGGTTTCGGCCACATATTGAATCACCTCTTCACGGCGATCCA
>JAPYOO010000113.1 GCA_029938135.1 Bermanella sp.
GAATAGGTTCAGCCACAAACGCGGCCACGTTGTCAGGACCCACGGCTAGTATTTTGTCTTCTAGGGCTTGCGCACACTTAAGGCCAAAGGCTTCTTCAGTTAGATCGCCCCCTTCTCCGTAATAGTAAGGTTGGCAAATACGCTCAATCCCTGGCAGTAATGGACCACCTTGATCGTGCATACCGCTCATGCCACCTAGGCTAGTACCACCGACGGTGCTGCCGTGGTAGGCATTTTCACGGCTAATTAGGATGTTCTTGTAAGGTTTACCTTGAATGCTCCAGTACTGGCGCACCATGCGAATAATGGTATCAATGGCCTCAGAACCTGAACCCGCAAAGAAAATGTGATTTAAGTCTCCTGGGGTAATGCTGGCAATTTCTTGAGCTAATTCCACGGCGGGTGCGTGGGTGGTTTGAAAAAAGGTATTGTAAAAGGGTAATTTTTGCATTTGCTGATAAGCGGCATCGGCCAGTTCTTTGCGGCCATAACCCATGTTCACACACCATAAACCGGCCATACCGTCTAAAATTTTATTGCCTTCGCTGTCCCATATGTACACGCCTTCGGCTTTATCGATAACCAGTGGGCCTTTTTTATTTAATGCGCCCGTGTTGGTGAAAGGATGCAAGTGATGTTGTGCATCCAAGGACTGTATGGCTTTAGTATTAATATTTTCAGTCATTTTTCTCTCCAATCAATTCGCCCAAACGCGAGACATATTTACATTTTAGTTTAATAAATTTAAACACAAACGTTGTAAATCTGACTCTTATTTTGTGATCACAAAATTATTTTGTCAAGCCTTAGAGAATCTAAAGCGCAAAATGTTTAACCCAGTGTAGGTATAAACACGAAATCATGGGGGAGTGATGGAGGTGGTTAAACGGATGGCAGCTAACACAGCGTACCTGTGCCAGCTCGTTTTAAACTAGGACTGATTAGTTGGCGGCAGCGTAGTTGGATTGCTCAATGAAGTTGTGCAGGGCTTCTGGGGTGTTCACAAAGGCAATGCCTTCTCGAATGTCGGCTTTTATGGCCAGCTGCAAGGCCACAGAATCTTGTTTTTCAATGGCCTGCATCGCTTCGTTGTGGCGGTCAATAACGTAATATTCTTCCAGTGAACTGGTGGCTAAACGCATGAATGGGCCTAGCTGCAGCCAAAGGCTTTCGATCAGCGGGAGGGTCACCTGGTGAGGGTTGGCGGCGTACAACAAGCGGTGGAAACCTTGGTTTAAGCTGCTGATTTCTTCTAAGTTTCCCTGTGCCATCGCTTGATCGCCTAACGCATTGATAGCCCGTAGTTGTTCAATTTTTTCCTTATCTAAATAGGGCATAGCCCGGGCCGCCGCATAGGGCTCAAGCGCAATGCGCGCCTCGCACAATTCATTAAATTTCATGGCGGTCATTTTAGGCACCATGACCCGGCGGTTGCCCTGAATTTCAAGTGCATTTTCAGCGGACAACTGGCGAATAGCCTCGCGAATAGGCATGGGGCTTACGCCCAATACTCTCGCCAGTTCACGAATGGTCAATGCACGGCCGGGTAATATTTGACCTTTCATCACTGCGCTACGCAGAGTTTGATACACCCACTGGGTGACCGTAACACTCTCTAGACGTGGTGTGAGCGTGACTGAAATAGGAGATTTTTTATCCATTAGTTACCGCTTGTTGGTGGTGGCCTCGAATAATGGCACTCGAAGGTCGTCAAAGCCGGCCTATTTAATTGGGTTTTACCATTTAATTCAAGTGAACTTTGCATAATTGTGTTGAATTGTGATCACAATCTTTGTATTTTTGTGATCACAATGCTCTAATCTAGGCCTTAAGTATTATGCATTTGTCGGGTCCTTTAAGCGGTTACAAACACTTGAAATATTGACCAAACGGTTTAGTTTTTATGTCTAAAAAGTAAGTCGACTAGCTTAGCGTGGCGTTAATAGTCCGAATACCTACAGGGGGGTATTTAGATCAAAAGCTCGATTACCGTACATTGCAGTATAAATAGTGCGACTACCACGGATGGGTCCAAGTAATGAGGACCCTTATAGGTAGTAATTACATGCCAATAAATTCAAAAATCGAGTGTTATAGACAATACTTATAGCTTGTTAGTAAATCCCGTTAACAAACTGAGCATTGTCAATATTCATTCGGCTTAAAATAAAAACAGCTTATTGAAGTTTGATAAGAGAAATTGAGGGTTTGTTATGACATCTAGTCAACAGCATATTATTCAGGAGTCATCAATGACAACTGCTACCAAGACTCCAGTGTGGAAGCAGGAAGGTGCCGTACCTTTTCTGCAAATCAAAAACGTCACTAAAAAATTCGATGATTTCACCGCCGTAGATAACGTATCGCTAGATATCTATAAAGAAGAACTGTTTTGCCTGCTGGGCGGCTCTGGTTCAGGCAAAAGTACACTTTTACGCATGTTGGCAGGCTTTGAAGAGCCTACCAGTGGCAGCATCATAATTGATGGTGTTGATATGGCCGGTATCGAGCCATGGAATCGCCCCGTTAACATGATGTTCCAGTCTTATGCTTTGTTCCCACACCTTACTGTTTTTGACAACATCGCCTTTGGTTTGAAGCGCGAAGGTATGAAGCGTGACGAGATTAAAACCCGTGTTAACGAAATGTTAGGCATGGTGCAAATGAGCGAATACGGTAAGCGTAAACCTAACCAGTTATCAGGTGGTCAACGTCAGCGTGTGGCTTTGGCTCGTGCTTTGATTAAGCGCCCTAAACTGTTGTTACTAGATGAGCCTTTGGGCGCATTGGATAAAAAGCTGCGTGAAGAGACTCAGTTTGAATTAATGAACATCCAAGACGAGCTGGGTGTGACCTTTGTGGTGGTAACTCACGATCAAGAAGAAGCCATGACGTTGGCCACACGCATTGGCGTAATGAACCATGGTGAAGTGGTACAGGTAGATGAGCCACAAGATGTATACGAATACCCTAACAGCCGTTTTGTAGCTGACTTTATTGGTTCGGTTAACATGTTTGAAGGACGTGTAACTGAAGATTTACCTGACAGTGTAAAAGTTGAATCAAAAGAAGCGGGTTGTTTACTGTATGTAAATCACGGCATCAATTGTGCGCCTAATCAAAAAGTATCGGTGGCCATCCGCCCTGAGAAAATTAAAATTAGCCGTACTAAACCTGATCAACTGATGAACTGTCTTAAAGGTAAAATTGAAGACATGGCCTATATGGGCAGCTTGTCTGTGTACCGTATTAAACTTGAAGGTGGTAAAGAGGTTCGTATTACTCAGCCTAACTTTTCGCGTGATATGGGCACCCGTTTAACCTGGGAAGAAAATGTTTACCTTTACTGGGACGTTGACAGCGCAGTGGTATTGACCGCATGAGCACCTTATCCCTAACCACGTCTATTGTAGACGCAACTGGGCGTATGCTTGCTAAGTATACACCCCGTGAAAAAATAAATTGGGGTCGCCTTGGGGTGATCTCGGTACCGTCTGTTTGGTTATTTGTATTCTTTTTTGTACCATTTTTAGTGGTATTTAAAATTTCATTTGCCGAATCTGAAATCGCCATACCGCCTTACAGCGACTTAATGAACTGGGATGCTGAAGATACTTTTTTATCCATAAAGTTAAGTTTGGCTAACTACATATTCTTGTTTGAAGATGCACTGTACTTAGATGCTTACTGGAGCTCTGTAAAAATCGCAGGCGTGGCCACAATAATTACGCTGATAGTCGCCTTTCCTATGGCATATTTAATTGCCCGCAGTGAACCTAATAAACGTAATTTATTACTGATGTTAGTCGTGGTGCCTTTTTGGACATCCTTCTTGCTGCGTATTTATGCTTGGATGGGATTTCTAAACAAAAATGGCTTAATTAACCAAGGTCTCATGGCTATTGGCATTATTGATGAACCTCTTATCATGATGCAAACCGATTTTGCGGTTTACATCGGTATTGTGTACGCCTACTTGCCGTTAATGATTTTACCGCTTTACACCGCCCTTGAAAAAATGGACATGACGCTTATAGAGGCGGCCTCTGATTTGGGTGCCACGCCTACTCAAAGTTTTATTAAGATTACTTTACCGTTAGCGGTGCCGGGTATTATAGCCGGTTGCATGTTGGTATTTATTCCAGCGGTAGGTGAGTTTGTTATACCGTCGTTATTGGGTGGATCTGACACGTTAATGATTGGACGCGTATTGTGGGATGAATTTTTCCAAAATCGAGATTGGCCCATGGCCGCAGCAGTTGCCACGGTAATGTTAGTTATGTTGTTATTGCCAATTATGTTGGTGAGCGATGGCCAAGACAAGAAGGAGGAAGCGTAATGAAAAAGACCTCTAAGTTTCTAACAAGTAGTTCCATTTTAGGTTTCCTATTTTTATATGCGCCTATTGTCTCACTGATCGTTTACAGCTTTAACTCATCAAAGCTAGTAACCATTTGGGGCGGTTGGTCCATAAAATGGTACGGCAAGTTATTTGAAAACGAGCAAATTATAGAAGCGGCTATGCTCAGCTTTAAAATTGCGTTTATTACCTCCTGTTTGGCGGTTATTTTGGGCACCATGGCGGGCTTTGTATTAGCTCGCATGGGGCGCTTTAAAGGCAAGATGATTTTGTCTGGCTGGATATCAGCACCCTTAGTGATGCCGGAAGTGATTACCGGTTTATCGCTATTGCTATTGTTCGTGGCGCTTGAAAATACCTTTGGTTGGCCTGCAGGTCGTGGCACCAATACCATTATTATTGCTCATACAACCTTCTGTTTAGCCTATGTGGCGGTGATCGTGCAGTCGCGCTTATCAATGCTGGATGAAACCTTAGAAGAAGCGGCTATGGACTTAGGCGCTAAGCCATCATCGTTGTTCTTTTTGGTGACGATGCCGCTTATTGCACCGGCATTAGTGTCGGGTTGGTTGTTGTCGTTTACCTTGTCTTTGGATGACTTAGTAATTGCCAGCTTCGTATCGGGTCCTGGCAGCAGTACTTTGCCTATGGTGATTTACTCTAAAGTGCGCATGGGTGTAACCCCTGAAATTAACGCACTGGCCACGTTAATGATACTGATTGTAGCGCTAGGAGTGGTTGCCGCTATGGTGATTATGAAGCGTCAGCATCGCTTAAACAAAGAGTTAAAAGAATAATGTAACGGCTTACATTATTCATTAAACGCCCGATTAATTCGGGCGTTTATGTTTTTACTTACAGAATTAGCAGTAAAGGGTTCGATATGAAACTAGGCATATTAGCAGCAGGTATTACCCCAGATGAGTTAATTGGTGAACATGGCAGTTATGCCGACATGATCATTAAATTACTTGATAATACCCAAAGTGATTACAGCTTCGAAGTTTTTGATGTACGTATTGGCCACTTCCCTGACGACCTAACACAATGTGATGCGTGGGTGATCAGTGGCTCTAAGTTTAATGCCTACGATAGCGATCCTTGGATGTTAAAGCTTCGCGAAATGGTATTGGAAATACATGAGGCTAAGCAGGCACTAATTGGTATTTGCTTTGGTCATCAAATTATTGCCTCTGTCTTTGGTGCGCAATTAGATAAGTTTTCAGGCGGCTGGGGCGTAGGGCTGCACGAGTATGATATAAAACCTGGATTTGATTTTGTACCGCAAGACAAAACGTCGTTTAGGCTTAATGCCATTCACCAAGATCAGGTATTAAGCAAGCCAGATAATGCTGAAGTATTTGCCAGTTCAGCGTTCTGCCCATTTGCAGGTTTAGTGTATGGCGATTTAATTTTTACTGTACAGGCGCATCCAGAGTTTAGCGCTGAGTTTGAAAAAGATTTACTGGTATTGCGTGGCGGTACTACTTTTCCGGATGACGTCACCCAGCAAGGTTTGGCCTCGCTAGATGCGGGTGTGGTGGCCGAGCAAAGTGATGTGGGTAACTGGATTTCCAGTTTTTTAAATAAACATAAGTAACGTTTAATGAATGGTGGGCTAGTGTGTCTGCCAGATATTTATATTTTCCTTAGGAAATCTAAAGCTAATTAGAATAAGAGTGTGAATATGATTAATGACGCATCATTTAAACCCTGTGATTTATTTGTTTATGGCACCCTAACATTTGATCTGGTACTGCAGGCTTTGTTAGGGCATGTTCCTGAAAAAGTAAAACTAGATGTGAGTGATTATTATGCGCGTACTATCCACCTAGAAGGATGGGAAGACTTTCCGGTACTAATATCTAAAGCCGGAGAAAGCGTGAGTGGCTACGTGCTTAAAAACTTAACCGCGCAAGATATTGCACGGCTAGATCGTTATGAGTTTACCGACATAGGCTATTACAAACGTACAATATTGCAGGATAATATTTACTATTATCAACCTGCTGAAAATTTGTTTGCAGTGGGTAAATTGGGCAACGTGTGGGAGATGAGTAAGATAGACGAGTCTTTAGAAGCTGTTTATGCTGAAAAAGTCGTGCCAGACTTTATGGCTGAGAATATGGATTTATTTGGTTAGTGTTAGCAGCTTTTAGTGCATGCCATTAATTTTCCCCATAAAAAAACCAGGCTAGGCCTGGTTTTTTTATGGGGAAAATTAAATTAACGACCCGCCTTTAAATCAGTCCATAAGCGAGTAAGCATTTTGTTTAATTTTTTCTTGCGTGAACCTAACGTAAACAGTTGTTTCATGATGGCTTGGCTAGGGTATATCGCGGGATTGCTAGAGATCTCTGGGTCTTGTAATTTTGTGGCTGCTAGATTGGGGTTCGCATAAGACACATAGTTAGTGATGTCGGCGATAATATCGGGGCGCAATAAAAAGTTAATAAATTTATGAGCCGCCTCAGAGTTTTTAGCGTCATTGGGGATAACCAACATGTCAAACCAAACCGCCGTTCCCTCCTTAGGGATGCTGTACTCAATCTTAACGCCATTTTTCGCTTCTATTGCACGGGTTTGCGCTTGCAATATATCGCCTGAATAACCCACCGCCACGCAAATTTCACCATTGGCTAAATTATTTATATAAGACGACGAGTGAAACTGGCTGACAAATGGGCGCACCGATTTAAGCATCTTGCCGGCGTCACTGTCTTTTTTATATTGAGCTTTCTTTTGTGAATTGGTTTGCCCCACATAATTTAGTGCCAGTGGGTAGATTTCGTCTGGGCTGTCTAAAAAGTTCACCCCGCACTCGGTGAGTTTTTTTATGTATTCAGGCTTAAAGACTAAATCCCAGCTATTAACTGGGGCATCTTCGCCCAGTATTTTTTTAACTTTTTCCACGTTATAGCCAATGCCGGTGGTACCCCATAAATAGGGGATGCCGTATAGATTGCCTGGGTCCTGCGAGTCCACTGCCTTCATTAGATTGGGGTCTAAGTGCTTCATGTTGGGCAGTTTTGACTTATCAAGGGGTTGGTAAATTTTAGCCTTAATGTGGCGCCCCATAGAGCTAGAGGAAGGCACGACTAGGTCATAACCTGAATGGCCCGCCAGTAATTTAGCCTCTAGGGTTTCACTG
This sequence comes from Bermanella sp., assembly GCA_029938135.1. GTDB lineage: Bacteria > Pseudomonadota > Gammaproteobacteria > Pseudomonadales > Oceanobacteraceae > Bermanella. The sequence continues at coordinate 7,512 of JAPYOO010000113.1, forward strand.
CTGTCATAAACATCGTAGTTCACCTTAATACCGGTTTCTTTTTCAAATTTGGCAATGGTATTTTCGGCGATGTAGTCGGACCAATTATAAAAGTTAAGCACTTCTTGGCCATGAGAAAATGCGGCCGAGAAAAGGGCCAGTAAACCAATAAGCAATGCGTTCACTGACACTAATACATTGGTGGAAGGGTGATGTGTCATGCGGTTACCTCGAGTGGCGCTTTTGCTGGCCTTAGGTTAATGCGCCCTAAGGATATGAGTGATAATGAGTATAGACCATGAGATCAAGGCTTAAATTTGGTTATTAAAAGCAGGCGTTTAATTTTATTTGGGCATAAAAAAAGCACGGGTAAACCGTGCTTTTTACGTTTAAATTTTAATAATACGTGAGCGCTTAACTGCCTGTTTTTAGGTGAGACCAAAAACGCGTGATGAGTTTGTTTATTTTTTTAGTTCGTTGACCATTTGTGAACAGGCTCTTCATGGTCTCTTCATTTGGATAAATGGCCAGATTATGCGCAATCTCAGGGTCCACAAGTTTAGTCGCGGAAGTATTCGCGTTGGCATAGGTAACATAGTTAGTGATGTCGGCAATGATTTCAGGGCGCATTAAAAAGTTAACAAACTTATGGGCAGCCGCTGAATTTTTGGCGTCATTGGGGATCGCCAGCACATCAATCCAGGCAGAGGTGCCTTCTTTAGGAATAAAGTATTCAATGTTAATACCATTGTTAACTTCTAAGGCTCGACTTTTAGCTTGCAGCACATCACCAGAATAACCCACCGCCACACAAATATTGCCATTGGCAAGGTTGTTTACATAGGCTGAAGAGTTAAATTGCTTTACGTAAGGGCGAATCTCTTTTAGCAATTGGGCTGTCTCACTGTTTTTTTGGTAATCGCTTTTGTTTTTAGAGTTACCACTCTTGCCTAAATAATTTAGCGCAACAGAATACACTTCGTCGGCAGTATCTAGAAAGCTGACGCCACAACTGGCCAGTTTTTTCATGTTTTCAGGCTTGAATACTAAATCCCAGCTATCAAGTGGCACATCTTTACCCAAGGCCTTTTGAACCATGTCGACGTTGTAACCTATACCGGTTGTGCCCCATAAATAAGGCATTGCGTGTTTGTTGCCAGCATCTTGAGTGGCCGCAGTGCTCATGAATGTTTTATGCATATGTTTGATGTTGGGTAACATTTGTTTATCAAGCGGCAAGTAAACACCCGCTTCAATGTGGCGCTTTATTATGGTGGCAGGGGTAACGACAAGGTCATAACCTGAATTGCCTGCTAGTAATTTAGCTTCCAGTAATTCGCTGCTATCAAACACATCAAAATTCACTTTAATGCCCGTTTCTTTTTCAAATTTTACAATGGTGTCTTCGGCAATATAGTCCGACCAGTTATAAAAATTTAGCACTTGTTGTGTTTGCGCCAATGTAGGTGTAGACGCCGTAATAGTCAGTGCCAAGGCGGCAGCCGCGTTTTTAGCAAAGGGTAGCATTTTTATTTTCATTTTTGCCTCTCAATGTTTGAATTAGTTTGAATTGCTTGCTGGCTATTAAATTACCACAGGCATCTTTAGAAACGATGCAAAAACTACGAGAAAAGGGTGGTTAACGGTGAGCATTTTTCACGACTCACATTAGTAAATTTTATAGGTAACTGGGTTTTATAAGAGAAAAATTAATGAGTGCCCCATTTTTCCTCGGTTTTAAGCTATTAACACCTCACATTAAGCTTTAGGGCAAGTGACTAAGATAGGTGTGTAGGCTGAGTGTTATACCGAGTTGATAGGGCGCTCTTGGCTTTAAGATTAATGTGATGTCAAAACGCCTATTGCCTTTATATGGGTTTACACGCTCTTGTAAAACTCATTAATTCGAAGTATATTTCGGTTTATTAAGTTGAATGTTCTTTCGGTTTTAAGTGTTTTAGTGAGTGTGGGGTAAAAAATGGCTTTGTTGGGTTATGAATCATCTTATTATGCGTCTACGGCGAATCAAAAAGACGACTTTAGTGTGTTACAGGGCGAGGAAAGTTGTGACGTTTGCATCATCGGCGCGGGGTATACCGGGTTGTCGGCGGCATTGCACTTAGCGCAGAAGGGTTACAGCGTCACCATAGTAGAAGCCCAACAGGTGGGATGGGGGGCGTCGGGGCGTAATGGTGGTCAAGTCTCCCCTGATCATAATATGGATCACAGTGAGCTTGTGAAAAAAGTGGGCAAGGATGCCGCCAATGCCTTATGGCAACTGTCCATAGAATCGGTCAATTTGGTGAAGGACTTGATTAAAGAGCATCACATAGACTGTGATCTAAAGTCGGGTGTATTACACGTGGCGGCTAAACCCTCCCATAGTCAGCACATGCAGGATTCGGTTCGTTATAAAAAAGACGTATTAAATTACGATGCCATTAAATACGTACCGCAAGATGAAGTACGTGCCATGTTAGGCACCGATAAGTACTTTGCCGGAGAGTTGTTAACGGATGCCGCACACTTGCATCCACTTAATTATGCCCTAGGTCTTGCGGCTGCCTGTGTGAAAGCGGGTGTTACTATTTATGAACACAGCCGGGTTACCGATTATAACGGCGGCAAAGATGCACTCGTTAAAACCGAAACTGGCCAGGTTAAGTGCAAATATGTATTGCTGGCCTGTAACGGTTACCTAGACAAACTTGAACCCAAAGTGGCTAAAAAAATTATGCCTATTAATTGTTTTGTCTTGGCAACCGAACCATTAAGTGAAGAGTTGTGCCGACAGATTAACCGTGATGATGTGGCGGTGGCGGACTCTAAATTTGTGATTAATTACTTTAGGTTATCCGCTGATAATCGTTTGTTGTGGGGAGGCGGTGAAAATTATACGGGTACCTTTCCTAAAGACATTGGCGGGTTTGTTAAAAAATACTTATTGGAATTTTACCCACAATTAAAAGACGTGAAAATAGACCACGGCTGGGGCGGCACATTAGCCATTACCATGAACCGCATGCCTTATTTTGATCGTCTAGAACAAAATGTATTTGTGGCTCAAGGTTATTCCGGGCATGGAGTGGCGTTGGCCACATTGGGCGGAAAACTGATGGCTGAGGCTTTAAGTGGTAGCGCCGAAAAATTTGATATGTTCAGTCAGGTGCCCACGCCTACTTTTCCCGGTGGGACTTTACTTCGCCGCCCTGGTATGGTGGCGGGAATGTTGTATTACGCGCTTCGTGATCGCCTGTTTTAATGAACGAGTCTACTAAACCCCAGTCTAGCCCTGAACCTAAAGCTCATAAGATACAGGCAAAAAAAATGACGGACATAACCCCTAGAGTGCTGCCGGTACAGGGGCGCTCGCGTAAACGCGCTCAACAAATTATAGAAGCCAGTGCCTGTCTTTTAGAGCGAGTTGGTTTTGATGATTTAAATACGGTAAACATTGCAACAGAAGTAGGCATTTCGGTGGGCGCCTTGTATCACTACTTTCCCAATAAATACGCCATTATGCATGCTATGGGTCAACAATGGCTGGATGAGATTGCGAGTGTTTTGCAGCAGTATCACGCCTGGGATATTGAAAGCATGGCTCTTGAAGATGTGGTCCGTGACATGATTGATTTAAATTTTAGTGTATATAAAAAACAAAAAGCCCAGTTAACACTGGTGCAAGCCATGTTTGCGATTCCAGAGTTACGTGAATTAGACGCTCAGCATGATGACATGGTTATTCTGAATGTTGCGGGTATTTTAAAGCGCCTAAAACTAAAAAAACAACGTAAAGAACGCCTACGTTTGGCCCGCCTTTATCACGAATTAACACACGCCTTATTTTTAGTCATGTTGTATGAAAAAGGCGATGTTTTTAAACGTTCAAAGAACGACTTAAATGTGATGGTATGCAGTTTTTTACGCCCCTATTTATAATGCTAGTAGTCGTGAAAACGTATTTTGTGGTGTGTGGGAGTCTACTGCTGGTAAGTGGGATATCAATTGTAGCGAAGATGAGTTTTGTTACTTGATCGAAGGAAAAGCTATTTTAACCGACAATGATGGTCACAGTGAAGAGCTCTTGCCGGGCGTAGCATTCGTGATACCAGCGGGTTATCAAGGCACGTGGCAAACCATAGGCAGTGCTAA
>JAPYOO010000114.1 GCA_029938135.1 Bermanella sp.
GGGGATTGATTGCTGGCCACTAAAGACGTCACATTAAGCGCAGGCCATGCGCTTTTTACCAATAAGGCCAATGGATGCACACTTACCAATACGGTCTGGGTAGCATTAACGGTTACCGAAAAAAGCAGTATCGATACCAATAGGGAGAGTCGGGTAAACAACATAAGGGAATCCAGCAAAGCATCACGAATACATAGGCTCAATATGATACCCTAAGCAGCTATTGGCCGCACAGATTAAGGACACGACACCGGTGAGTGACTATTTGATAAAACTGCAAAACATCAACCTGGTCCGCCAAGGCCGCTCTATCCTTAAAGACATTCAGCTGGAGATACGCAGCGGTGAAATTATCACCCTTATTGGCCCCAATGGCGCGGGTAAAAGTAGCCTGCTTAAATTGGCATTGGGCTTAATTGCCCCCAGTTCTGGCCAACGTATTTGCCTGCCTAATTTGCGCATCGGCTATATGCCTCAAAAAATCAGCCTGCCCGAAACTCTACCTTTAAGTGTTAAGCATTTTTTAAAGCTTGCTAAAGGTTTCCAAAAAAATGAGCTGTTTAATGTGTCACGTCGCTTAAAAATTGAACATTTACTAGATCAGCCCATGCAACGGCTTTCGGGCGGTGAACAACAACGAGTATTACTGGCACGGGCACTGTTAAGCAAACCCGAATTATTAGTACTCGATGAACCCGTACAAGGCTTGGATGTTAGCGGGCAATCTGAGCTGTATCATTTAATCAGTGATTTAAAAGATGAACTGAACTGCGGTGTACTCATGGTGAGCCACGACCTGCATTTAGTCATGGCCGCCACCGATAAAGTGGTGTGTCTTAATGGCCATGTATGTTGTGAAGGTCACCCACAATTGATTCAACAAGACCCCAGTTATTTAGAATTGTTTGGTAAATCTATGCCGGCCCATTTGGCGCCTTACACCCACCATCACGATCACACCCATGGCGAACATTGCAATCACGATCATGTTAATGAGGAGCAAAACTCATGAGCTGGTTAATTGATTCTTTGCTGGCAGGGTTATTGTTAAGCCTAATGAGCGGGCCTTTAGGTTCGTTTATTGTTTGGCGACGCATGGCGTATTTTGGCGACACCCTAGCTCACAGTGCCTTATTAGGTGTAACACTGGGTTTTGTATTTGACGTGAACCTTAATCTAGCCATTATTTTATGTGCGGTGTTTGTAGCGTTGATTTTAGCCAGTTTGCAACGCCAACACTTTATACCCAGTGATACTTTACTGGGTTTAATGGCCCATACTACGCTTGCCGGCGGCTTAGTGACGTTAAGCCAACTAGAGAATGTGCGCATTGATTTAAACGCCTATTTATTTGGCGACTTACTGGCGGTGAACCGTGACGATTTAGTCATCATGGCCATCGGCAGTGCATTGGTATTATTGGTTTTGTCGCGCATGTGGCGTGGGTTATTGGCCGCCAGCGTAAGTGAGGAATTGGCACAAGTAGAAGGCTATCCCGTGGCCAAACTAAGGTTGATGTTCATGGTATTGCTGGCCGTGGTGATTGCCAGCGCCATGAAATTGGTGGGGGTATTACTGATTACCGCTATGCTTATTATCCCAGCGGCCGCCGCACGCCCCTTTAGTAAAGGGCCTAAGCAAATGGCCGTATTGGCCACCTTAATTAGCATGTTGGCAGTCATTGTGGGGCTAGGGTTGTCGTATCAGTTTGATACACCCGCTGGCCCCAGTATTGTACTGGCCAGTGCATTTTTCTTTTTAATTAGCCAAAGCAGTTATCGGTTTTTTGTTCGCCATTAACTTTTACTATTAATCAGCAGTACCATATCTTCTACGCTTAGAGGCGCTGTAAAGAAACCCTCATACTGGCCTTGAGGGTTAATTAATACAATTTGCGAGCTGTGATCCATTAAGTAACTGTCTTGAAAGGGCTGCTTTTGAAAGAAAATATGAAGTTGGCGGGCAAGGCTTGCAACCTGGTTAAGTTCTCCACTCCAAGCCTGAAATTTAGGGTTAAAATAATGGATGTAATCTTTTAGCTTGGCACTGGTATCCCGTTCTGGATCCACCGACACCAATACCACTTGAAAAGCATCGTTCTCAACCTTAGCGGCCACTTGGTTTAATTCTGCTAATGTCGTTGGGCATACATCAGGGCAAAAGGTGTAACCAAAAAACAATAAGGTCCAGTGTCCCTCAAGGGCCTTATTTTCAATGGTATCGGCATCTTGATTATACAAAGAGAATGGCTCTATGCTAATGGTGCTGGGTAAAGGCTGATAGGTCTCTGGCACAGGACTACTACAGCCGACCATAAACAATACTGCAATGAAAATTAACCTAAACATAATGTCACCTATTTTAAATATAGAGCTCTGGGGCATATCTAGTAGCTCACCATACGGATTTTTTAATTGATTGCCCACTGGCTTGCTCAAAAAGACATTCACCAAAATTTATGGCGTTTAGCCTTGCCCATTATGGTGAGTAATATATCTCTGCCATTATTGGGTTTAGTGGATACCGCCATTTTAGGTCACCTTAGTGATAATCGTTTTTTAGCGGCGGTTGCCATGGGCGCCAGTCTCTTTGTCTTTGTATTATGGAGCTTTGCCTTTTTACGCATGGGCACCACCGCTCTTATTGCACAAAACAGCGGCAAACTAATAGACAAGAACTCACAGATAAAGATCCATGATCAACGCAATCAAGATGAAGTAGCCATACTTCACTGCGCCTTACTGTTGGCAGGTGTCTTAGGTTTAGTGCTGCTAATGATCTCTCCCTTTTTAATCTCGATCATGCTGACATTAACGTCTGCGGTGGATGATATTGCCCCTTTGGCGCAAGAGTATTTACAAATACGATTTTACTTTGCACCTGTCACGCTTATTAACTATGCATTATTGGGTTACTTCATAGGCCTAGGTAAAACGAGAATTACGCTTATTTTGTTGGTAAGCACCAACTTATTAAACGGAATATTGGATTATGTGTTTGTGTATCATTTTAATTTAAATAGCAGCGGCGTGGCATATGCCAGTAACATAAGCGAAGTGTTTCAAATGTGTATCGCGTTGTATTTTACACGTCATACCATTTTCACTTGGCTGGGATTACGCTCACTTAAAGCCCACTTTCACGGATTTTTAAATCTTAATTTTCAACTTTTTATTCGTACTTTTTTTCTTCTTTTTACCTTTGCCTATTTTATGAGTGTGGGTGCACAAACCAGCGCGGCATTATTAAGCGCCAATGCCATCTTATTCAACTTACTCATTTTTATTAGTAATGCCCTAGATGGTTTTGCACTGGCATCTGAATCCATGGTGGGCAAAGCCTATGGGGCAAAAGACACGATTTTGGTTAAAAAAATAATCGCCATTAGTGGCTTATGGTCATTTTTGTGTGCCTTATTATTTACGTTTATCCTAGCGTTATTTCACGAGCCCATACTGGCTCTTCTAACCAGCCAAGTAGACGTTGTGGCATTGTTAGACAAACTTATTTACTGGTTAATATTTTTACCCATGGCCGGGTTTGCTTGTTACTGGCTGGACGGTATTTATATTGGCCTAGCAGCGGCCAAAGAAATGCGTAACAGCATTTTATTTGCGGTGTTTATCTTATTTCTGCCTTTACAGTTTCTACTGCAAGATTGGTCGTTGCACGGACTCTGGTTTGCCTTCTTTGCCTTTCTAATTGGTCGCGCTTTATGGCAATTGTTCAAATTGCCTTCAACTCTTAGCTTTAATGCTAACTAGCGCACATTTTCTTCCTTTCTCTTGCTAAAAAATGGCAATTACCTAGGTCTGTACTAGGCTTATTGGGTTGGCACATCACTAAAAATCAAATCGAATTATGGTGTTTTTTTTATGATTTAATCTTCTTAAAAAACAGAATTTTTCATTGAGTGAATGTACGTTTTTGCGTAATTTAATCAGGTCTCGAACACCAATAAATATAACAATATCTGCACTGCTACTATTACATGAGCAGGGTTCAAGGAGAGTTACCATGCGCGTCAGCACCCTACGCTCCATTATCGATAACGCCATAACACACGAAGATAAAACCCATCGCCTACAGCGTCACTTAAGGGGCATTATTAGTGAACTCCCCAACCACCTTTGCTTACAAGAAAATAATGAACTGGAATCGTTAGAACATTTTGCGCGTCAATATATTTCCCATGTTCCGGAGTTTTTGCTCGCACTCAAGCAAGCCGCGCAAGTATCTGGCATAGAGAGCCATGTATTCCCATTTTTAAAGGTAGCCGAAGAGTATTTTATCTCGCCCCCATTACTGCCCCATAAGCACTTAGGGCTCATGGCATTAATGGATGAATCATATTTAGCGCACCGGCTTTTTGAGGAAGTGAACGACCGCTATATTAGCGCTGTGGGCATCCCCCTAATTCCATGGGACATGACGCTTGCAAATGTTGTGGCTCATCAATTAGTAGGTGAAAATCTCGCTAACGAGTTAGATGAATTAGTACATCAAACCGTTAATAAAATGATGAGTAGCGAACACGAATATGACAGTGAACGTTTTAGAAAATATGTTGAAGCGGAAAAGGGAAACCTAACCACTATTTGGCAAGACTGGCCATGCCTATCTAAATCTAGTGGTATTGAGTGGGCTATCTAGATAAAAATAACTAGGGCACCTTTATTCTACTTGTTTGGCCCGCAGGTAACTTGCAAATCGGGGTAAACCTTTTTCGGTATAACCTTGATAACTATAGGTGATTTCACTGCCGATGGGCGGCGGTGTTTCTCGTTCAAGATTGGTAAAACCGGTGCCTATTTTGAATAGTTGCCCATTACTCATTTCAACCCAGATAGCCCCCATCATATTTTCATATTTACCCCGGCCCGCTTGATAAGCAATTACAATTGCTTCAGCATCTTGACGCAATTTCATTTTTAACAGGTCGCTGCTGCGTCCTGCTTCATACAAACTTGAAGGTACTCTTAACATTAAACCTTCACCCCCACTCTTAGAAACTTCCTCTAGACGGGCTTTAATATTAGGTAAGCTGTGCATTTCTTTTTGCTCAACCCACGCAATATGTGCCGCGCCACTATTGGATATAAGGGTTTGCAGTTGCTGCTGGCGAATTTCAAAGGGGGCGGGACTTTGTGGCAGATCAAAAACTTGGAAACTGACTTGGCGCCATAATTTTTCGTCTGGTTTTTTGTCCAATACGATTCGGCTTAAAGGCTGATAACTGCCACGCTTAATCCACAACTCACCATCCATGGCTGTATTAGGAATGTTTTTTAAAAACCAAGTGGGGGCGTGAATCAAACGACCGCTACGACTGAGCAGCTCTTGGCCATTCCAGTAACAGCGAATGCCATCCAACTTTTCACTCACCCAGAAAGGGTGTGTCATGAGGCTGTCTTTAAAATTTTTAGCTAATGCCAGCTGGGGAAAAGCCTGCTTGGCATATAGTAAACTTGGCATTAATAAAACGGCCAAGAGTAGTATCAATATAAAACTATTTTGCATGGTTCATCCCTGAACAATGGCGAAAAATCGTGGCGAACAATACCAAAGTACGAGTCTGATTAAATCAGACTAATATACCAGTTACTGTGAAACTGGACACGCATCCTGCGCTTTTTACGAGTTACTGTTCGGCTAAGTGCTCATTTTTAAGTTTTACATAGTTTCCCGCGGTATAGGAGAAATAATTCAATTCTTTTTCATTAAGCTTACGCACTAATTTCGCAGGACGCCCTACATATAAATGACCACTTTTTAAGGTTTTACCCGGCGGCACTAAACTGCCCGCCCCCAAGACCACTTGATCTTCTATAATAACGCCATCCATCACCATGGCCTGCATGCCAATTAAAACTTGGTTGCCTATCGTACAACCATGCAACATGGCCATGTGCCCGACTGTCACTTCATCGCCTAAAATTAATGGGTAACCTCCAGGGTTATAATCGCTGGCATGGGTAATGTGCAACACACTGGTATCTTGCAAACTACATCGTTTACCAATTCTTATTTTATGCATGTCGCCGCGAATGACTGTATTGGGCCATACCGAACAATCTTCACCTAACTCTACATCCCCAATAACCGTGGCGGTAACATCCACAAACACGCCTTTTGCGAGCTTTGGTGTCATCCCTTTAAAGCTTCTTATGTGTGTCTTCATTCTTTTCCCTTTTGTGCATTGATTGCACGCTTGAATTTTTATTTTACGACCCAACCATATAGTAATAACTAATGCTTTTTAGGTTTTAACTATGACCAATGTACCACGCAACACCCTGTATGAACCTCAAGCGTTACCGGTTTTTAAAGAGGTGGTTATAGACCAAATAGAAGCGGCCATCACGCAGCATCTGCAAGAGAACCTTAAGGCAATTGAAGTATTAACTCAGCAAGAGAACCCTACTTGGGCGTCCCTCATTGCGCCTTTAGAAGAGCTGGACGATACCCTTAGCAAAGCATGGTCGCCTGTGGGTCATCTTAACGGTGTCATGAACAGTGACGAGTTGCGTGAAGTGTACAATAACTGCCTGCCCAAATTATCGGCCTATGGGACTCAAGTTGGTCAAAATAAAGACTTACAATTAGCCTATCAAAAGATAAAAGACAGTGCAGAATTTACTCAGCTAGACCTTGCACAACAAAAATCCATCAACAATGGCCTTAGAGAGTTTCATCTGGCTGGGGTCGACTTAAAAGATGATCAAAAAAAGCGCTATGGTGAAATTAAGTCAAATTTAAGTAAACTTGCCAGTAAGTTCAGTGAAAATGTATTAGACGCCACCAATAAGTGGTGCAAGCTTATCACCGACGCATCTGAGTTAGCGGGTGTGCCTGAATCATCCTTGGCTGGCTTCAAACAAAGCGCACAAGCGCAAGATAAGGAAGGCTTTTTACTAACCCTAGACTTCCCTTGTTACTTGCCCATCATGACCTATTGCGACAACGCAGCCTTACGCCAAGAAATGCATACGGCCTTTAGCACCCGCGCATCTGACCTGGGACCAGATGCAGGTGAATTTGATAACAGCGCCAATATGCAGGAAATCTTGGCTTTACGTCATGAATTGGCCAACGTACTAGGGTTTAATAATTTCTCCCAGTACAGCCTTGCCACTAAAATGGCTGAATCTCCAGAGCAAGTCATTTCATTTTTAGAAGACTTATCCCACAAGAGTCGCGAACAAGCCCAACAGGAATTTAGCCAACTTAAAGAGTTTGCCAAAAAAGAGCATAACGTTGCGAATTTAAACCCTTGGGACATTAGTTATTACGCCGAGAAACTTAAACTGAAGTTGTTCAGTATTAGCCAAGAAGAAATTCGCCCATATCTTCCGGCCCCTAAAGTACTTGAAGGTTTGTTTGAAGTGGCCACACGTCTGTTTAGCGTTCAGTTTGAAGAAGTTACTGATCAGGAGCTTTATCAGGAAGACGTTAAGCTCTTTAGCATTCTTAAAAACGGAAAAGTAATCGCTCAGTTTTATTTAGATATGTATGCCCGTGCGAAAAAACGCGGAGGCGCTTGGATGGACGATTGTCGTGTACGTCGCTTCAAACAAAACGGTGAATTACAAATACCGGTCGCGTATCTTGTATGTAACTTCACTGCAGCCGTCGGTGATCAGCCGGCTCTTTTAAACCATAACGAACTCACCACCTTATTCCACGAATTTGGCCATGGCCTGCACCACATGCTCACGCAAGTCAGCACCGCTGCGGTAAGCGGTATTAATGGTGTTGCGTGGGACGCGGTTGAATTACCCAGCCAGTTTCTAGAAAACTGGTGCTGGCAGCCAGAAGCCTTGGCCTTTATTAGTGGTCACGTAGATACCAATGAGCCACTGCCTAAAGAGTTGCTGGATAAAATGATGGCGGCTAAGCATTTTCAAAATGCCATGCAAATGGCCCGTCAGCTTGAATTTTCATTGTTCGATTTTAAACTGCACCTAAACTACGACCCAAAAAATCCCCGTGATATTCAGGCTGTTTTAGATGACGTTCGTGCCCAAGTAAGCGTAGTGCCTAGTTCTGAGTTTAACCGCTTCCAACACGGCTTTAGCCACATTTTTGCAGGGGGCTACAGTGCCGGTTATTACAGCTACAAATGGGCCGAAGTGTTAAGTACAGACGCGTTTAGTCGATTTGAAGAAGAGGGTATCTTCAATAAAGAGACTGGCCAGTCATTCTTTGACGAAATATTAAGCCGAGGCGGTGAGCTAGACGCGGCGCAGCTGTTTGAAAACTTCCGTGGTCGCAAGCCTCAAGTAGATGCACTGTTACGTCACAGTGGCATTACTGCCTAACCCGCCCAACAAACCTGTTGCTAGGGGTGATTGCACGGCTGTGATAAAATACATTCATAGTCGTACTAAAGAGACACATTATGTTCAAAGCCACTAAACGCTTCATCGCTGGGGCCGTTTGCCCAAAATGCTCCGAGATGGATAAACTCGTGATGTATAAAAATGATGACGATATAGAAACTCGCGAATGCGTGGCCTGTGGTTATTTAAGCGTGATGAAAGATGAAGAAATGGTGGAAAGCGAATTGGATACCCGTGTCACCCCTGAAGGTAAAGCCATAAGGGATGACGACGAACAGCCTATTCGTATTTTTGAAATGCCACCTAAATCATAAAGACATTTTTAAACAATGTACGAGGGGAGCGACAGCTCCCCTTTTTTATACCTTAAATACCCTATCCAATTGCGCCAGTACGTCTTCCACTTTAATTAGGTCCATGGCGCCTGCGTGATGAACCCGCTCGTGCCATCCCGCCTCTGTAAAATCCTTACCTAAAAACGCTGTTACCGCTTCAGGGTACTTATCCACCGTATAATTGGGCTCTTGATAAGGGCCAGACAACGTCGAGCGGGCTACCGCATAAAGACCTATCACCGGGGTATGCATGGCCACCGCTATGTGGGCCGGGCCGGTATCGGGGGCGATCAAGCAATCTACTTCACCCAACAATGCGGCTATTTGCTTGTGCTTGGTTTTACCCACTAAATTTGTCACGCCAGCTTCAGTCAATGTTTCAATTTGCGCCGCCAATGCCACTTCATTCTCTGCAGGGCCGCCAGTTAATACAAACTGGCAGTCATACTTTTTTGCCGCTTTGGTCATTAAATCACTGTAATTTTGCGCCGACCACGTGCGTTCAGCTTTGCTGGCAGCCGCATTAATAGCAATGTATTTCTTGGCACCCGCACGTTGCTCACTCGCCCATCTTTTATCTTCTTCACTGACCGACAAGTGCCAATCAAAAGTGGGTGACTCTATGCCTAAATGCGTGGCAAAGCCCATAAAACCTTCGGCCAAGTGTTCATTTTTGGCGACAATTTGCTCGTTTACAAAAAATGAATGTAAGTCTTTAGCACGGCCATTATCAAAGCCAATTTTTCGCTTAGCATTAATGTGAGGGTAAATTAGGTTAGTACGGAAACTGGCTTGAGCCGCAATTAAGATGTCGAACGAGTATTGTTTAAACAATTTTCGTAACGCCAAATAATCTTTTACTTTACGCGGCTTGTTAATCACCAAAAACTCAATGCCCTCTAACCCTTCTAATAAAGGGTAAACCGCAGAGCTGGTAATCCAGGTAATTTTACAATTGGGCCACGCTTTTTGCAGGGCACGCAGCATAGGAATGGCAAGCACCACATCACCCAATGCAGACAGGCGAAAGAAGGCGATATTTTTAGGCTGTGCAGTCATATATTGGCATCTATGGGCATTCAACAGACTGCGATTATATACCAGTAAAATGAACGGCGTTAGGGTACTGGGTCCGCTGAACCATCATGGTGAAATATTGACTTTGTTTCACTCACGCTATTTAATGGCACGATTAGCGCCACAAGTTTGAGTTGATATAGTTGGTACCCAATAATCACAGCCAATATTGGGCCAAATCTAGGTGAATTTGACATATTTTCTATTTAAATCACCTGATACCAACACTCTGTGCGTGACATTTTACAAGTGAGAACCGTGTATGACTCTACTTCAAAAGACCGGCATAATTATCTTGTGCGTAATAATGCTGATTCATATATTACGATACTTCATCAAACATGCTAAAACTAAGGCCCTAAACCATCAAGATTTTGATGGTGACTTATACCAAGTTGGACAGTCGGCCGTGGCTTATCAGGCAGACAATGGTGCCACTGATACCCCTAAACGTACTGTAGTGTGTATGCATGGTTGGCTTGAAGATCAGCGCTATTTTAGCAAAGTACACCACAACAAAAATGATGAACTTATACTCATTAATAGTTGTGGATATCACCTGCCTAACACGCAAAGATCCACCAAAGCGGCCAGCTGGCAAACGCCCAACCCTTACCCCAAATGTACTATCGAGTATGATGCGGCTGTTTTAATCATGGCGGTTAAAAACTTGGCCAGCCATTCTAATTTAGTGTTACATGGCCATAGTCGAGGCGGTGCCGTGGTGATTGAGGCCATTAAACAAGCGCCCGCATTATTTGAACAAGCCCATGTTATTTTAGAAGCATCTATTTTACCTGAAGCGACCGTTTCCAGAACTCATAAATTTCCAAAGATAGTCGACAAAGTATTAACCAATACCATTCTTTATGTTTTTCCTTTTATTGCTTTTTACATGTCTAAAAAAACATTGTCGGCATCAACAATTAAAGGCATGGGTTTAGTAAACAAAGAAAATAGGGGTTTATTAAGTGGCATGCTGGCCTGCGCCAAGAGCGCCGTTGTGTTGCAGCGTAATATTGAAAATATGCTGGAATGGCCACTGAAAAACAAAATGCACATATTGGATAATGTGAAAAGTGGCTACATTTTGGTGGGCGCCCGTGACGCCGTTTTAAGCCGCCGATTAATGTTAAAAACCGCTCAAAAACATCGTGGCGCTTTAAAAATTATTAACACCGAAAATTCCAGCCATTTCATTAGTCTGGATATCCCAGGGCAGGTTAAATCACTGTGCAATGACTCTCCCTCTCAAGATACAAGACCACAAACAGCCCAGTAGGCTTGCAGCGTTAATCATTATTAAATCAATA
Organism: Bermanella sp.; assembly: GCA_029938135.1. Classification (GTDB taxonomy): domain Bacteria; phylum Pseudomonadota; class Gammaproteobacteria; order Pseudomonadales; family Oceanobacteraceae; genus Bermanella. The sequence continues at coordinate 11,068 of JAPYOO010000114.1, forward strand.
TAGAGAATATATTATGAAACGAGTACTCATTACCGGTGGTGCCAGCGGTTTAGGTTTAGCCATGGCAAATTACTACGCAGCCCAAGGCTGGGCCGTGTGCCTTGCTGATATTCAAGACGAAATAGGCGAGCAACAAGTACAACGCTTAACCGAACAACACGGCAGCTCATTTTTTTTCCAACACTTAGACGTCACCAATGAGGCGCAATGGTTAGAACTGCTAAACGTTATTGCTAAACGTTGGGGTGGCTTGGATACCCTTATTAATAATGCAGGTGTTGCCAGTAGCGGTGAAATTGATGCTATATCGTTAAAAGATTTCAAATGGACCATGGACATTAATGTATTAGGTGTTGTGAATGGTTGTCATTTTTTCACGCCGCTTTTAAAGAAAAGTGAAGGCAACTTAATTAACGTAGCCAGCATGGCGGGTTTAATCCACATGGCGGGCATGTCAGCTTATAACACTTCAAA
>JAPYOO010000459.1 GCA_029938135.1 Bermanella sp.
TCAGCAGCAATCAGTACATCAATATCTGTATCGGTTATGGCGAATAGGTCATCACTAAGTGTCAGAGTTACTTGGTTAAGTTGTGCGTTTTGTTGGCAACTTTCCAGGGCGTCTGGATCTATGTCACACGCAATCACTTCGCGGGCACCGGCTTTCATAGCGGCGATGGCCACTACCCCAGAACCCGAACCAAAATCCATTACTTTTTTACCCGCCACCCACTCAGGGTTATCCAAAATATAGCGGGCGAGTACTTGGCCACTGGCCCAGCAAAAAGCCCAATAGGCGGTGTGTGACCAAATGCGGCGCACCTCTTCAAGGTTAAATGGCCTATCCATTGTACTGGGGTCTACTAAGTACAGCGGAATTTCAGGGCACTGTGGCATATGCTGAATACTCACAAACGCGTCGCTCAGCATATTTTTTATGAGAGTATCTAAAATTAAATTGTGTGAGATTGACTTGTTCATAGATTAAAAATATCTTGCTGTGGATCAATTAGATCGTGAAAACGTTTTTGTAAAAAATACAAAATGCCATCGGCTACTGGGCCAATTTGCTTGTCTATATAATGCTGGTAATCCAGCGGACTTTGAATATTAGCAATAGGTTCAGGCCCAGCTAATGTCATCACATATTCTATCCAGCCTCCGTGACGATACTGGCTAGTTTGATTCTGCTTCAAATAATACTCTTCGGCTTTGCGTGCCGCCTGAATTTGTGGCGGAACATTTTTTACATACTCATCCAATTTTCTGCGAATACGCTTACGGTATACCAGCTGATGGTCACGTTTGCCCTGTTTAACCTCTTCAATAATATTCAACAAATAACGTTCATATGGCTGTTTTTTAAATATTAAAAGATAAAGCTGGGTTTGTATTTCTTTAGACAAACTAGTCCAATCGCTGCGTACCGCTTCTAGTCCTTTAAAAATGAGTTCATTATCACTGGTAATACCCGCGTAACGTTTTTTACTGCCTAGTTCGCTGCCCCGTATAGTGGGCATTAGGAAGTGCTGGTAGTGGCGTTCAAATTCAATTTCTAAACAGCTTTCAATATTAAAATCGCGCTTCAGTCGATCTTGCCAGTAGATATTGAGTTTGGCTTGTAAAGAAAGGCCTACTTGCAATGCCTGATCTGGTGCGTGGTCTTTTATAAGATGAACAAATACAGAATCGGTATCGCCATATATAACGTTATAACCTTGCTGTTCAATCCATACGGCGGTGTCTTGTATAATTTGATGGCCACGTTCGGTTATAGAGCTCGCCAAGCGCGCATCAAAGAAGCGGCAGCCCTTACTGCCTAAAATGCCATAAAAGCTATTCATAATTATTTTAATAGCTTGGGATACTATGCCGTCTTTATTCGTTTTAGCGGTTTCACGCTCGTGCGATAATTGGGTAATTATTTCAGGTAAAAAGTGGGTGTCACGATGAAATTTTGCACCATGAAAACCATCAATAGTGTGTTCGTTTTTAGGCAGCAGCCCCTCTATTAAGCCTAATGGGTCAATTTTAAAGGTACGAATAATACTGGGGTACAGACTTTTAAAATCCAGCACAATCACGTCTCTATAAATGCCTGGCTGACTTTCCATAACAAATCCGCCAGGTGCAGCAAAGTCATCAAAGCCTTCGCCCATATTAGGGGCCACGTATCCAGCACGGTGCAACTTGGGTAGATATAAATATTCAAAGGCGGCAACCGATCCGCCAATTCTATCCAGCGTGTGGCCGGTAAGTCGGCTGCGCTGAATTAAGTAGTTTAAAATGTGCGTATGCTCAAAAATATCCAATACTAGTTGGCAGTCTTGTACGTTGTATTTTGCTAATGCAATTTTGTCATGTTCAAACATGTGGCCGATGGCTTGGCCGCGGTTATCAATGTCTGTGCAGTCTATTTTTTTGCCTTGCCCCAGCAAAGAGCGGCTTACAAATTCAAGTGAAAAACTGTCAAAATGATAAGTAGCCGCTTTTAAAGCATCGATGCCATCAACAAT
>JAPYOO010000115.1 GCA_029938135.1 Bermanella sp.
TTTCACTGGTTTCATTAGGGTCACATACCGCATTAAGGTTGCTATCAATACACGCGAGACTGTTTTTTTCCACAAGATTCCTACTTTCGGAACTTGACTCATCACCGCTACCGCAACCGGTTAAACCGTTAGCAATAATCAAAGCAATACTGAGTGAGAGAGGGGCTCTTTTGAAATGCTTATCTTTATGAACTAAGTGTGTTTTTTTTGTCATTGCTAAGGTTCTCCGGATGCAGGTTCACTGCCTTGCTTAATATTTCTTTACAAACCATATAGTGCAAACACGCCAATTGCAATTGCTAATGCAAATCAATGTCATTTAGGTTTGGGTGAGGGGTACTGGTTTATTTAAGTAATGATGAAAAGGAAGGGGGGGTGGTAGGCATTAGTTGTAGTTCAATAAAGATGTTGAAAACTAAAGGGCCTAGCAGTTGTACATTAGGTAAAATAACGCCTAGTAATCATACTGGCCTCTATTTTCGACAGTGTTTTTTAATGCAAGGGGGCACATATATCTTGTATTTTACCTGTACCAAATATCTGTAAGCTATGAAAAGGATGAAGGATAGATAAGGTACTAAATGGTGTCTGCCTTTTTCTATTTCAGGTTATGCAATAAAAATTATTACTGTGTCTATAAAACCTTACATTAGAAAATGGTACAAATACTTTGAATATTTTAATGTGTAACAAAATTCAACGATTGGATTATTCTGGTTATGAATAAACGCTAATGGCTGATGAATTTACTGGTTCTTTGTGGTGATAAATGACCTTGCAGTAAAAATTATTTATCATAAAGATTGTACATTTCTATGGTTAATTGACAAATAAAGTCATCTTTTTTCTGATGTCTGGTACGGTCCATTTGAATGAGTACAATTTTTCTAATCAAATTCTAGTCTTTGTTGTAACACTTCTCATAATATAAAAATATTAGTCAAATATTATAAAAACATGAATATCATCATATTTTATAATTAAATTTGTGTGATATATTCCCGCCGCGTTAAAGAAGACACTAGAAAACAAAAAATTATAAGTGTGTCTAAAATGGTCATGTGTTGAAAGTATTGGCCAAATTAAATTATAAAATTGGAATAACAATATGCTCACCATGCGATATAACTCTAAACTCTATGCGGTTTATTAATTATTTTATCTATCAGTAGAATATTAATAAGTTGAAACTTGCCTTTTAAGCAGTGGTACTTTCACTATAAGTCAAAATAAATAATGGCAGTATTATATTGCCAGGGTGTTTCTGTGACTAAAAAAACTCCATCCTTGTCCGTAAAATTTTACAAGATTAACTCTGTCACTATTCCTCAATTAATGGAAATGCACGGGATTTTTGTAAATTATTACCACAATGCCGACCTGCAAACATTCATAAAAGATATGTGTAAAAAACAAGGAATATTTTTGCTGGTGAATAAGTCTACCGGTACAATTGTTGGGTTTAGTACCTGGAATGAAATTGACATTGTCTATAAAAACAAAAAATCAATAGGTGTGTTTAGTGGCGATACCATAGTTGAAGAGCAATACTGGGGGGATAAGACCCTGCAAAAAGCCTTTGCAATACAATTATTTAAGCTAAAGCTAAAGAGAATGAACAGGGATGTGTATTGGTTACTCATATCCAAAGGCTACAAAACCTACCTGCTGATGGCGAATAATTTTTTAAGATATTACCCTCACTATACCCGTAGTAATAAAAAGCTTGAATCTGTGGTAGATCATTATTGCAATCTCTTGTATCCGGATGCCTACAAGTTAAAAGACAGGTTGTTGGATTTTGGTGATGACTACCAGCATCTAAAAGGCGGTGTGGCAGAAATAACCGATGATATGAAAACTAATAACCCTAAAATAAAATTTTTTGATGAACTTAATCCCGCTTGGCGAAAAGGCATAGAGTTACCGTGTGTGGGAGAGGTATCAATGTCTATGTTATGGCGATTCACCAAAAAAAACATGCTGCCGTTTTCAAATAAACCCCGTCCAGTTTATCAAGGGGAAACTTTGTGAAAACGGCTTTAAAGGAATATTCTATTAATGTGGCTCACAAATTGTCCGCGCTGTTAACACATTTTGATGAGAAAAATTTTTTGACTTCCAGTTATGGAGTTGAGAAAACGCAGCGGTCTATTTTAAAGAAAGCCCTAGAGAATATATCGGGTACAAAAACATCGGTACTTAGAAACGTGGGTAGGGTGATCAATTATGAAATATTTATAACAAAATTTCCCGTTACGGGTTATGAAAACTGGGCAGGACTCATACAAGAACAAAAGGAGGGTGGCAGTAATATTTTAACCAACCAGCCTTGTTTACGATATCAACCCACCAGTGGCTCTACCTCAAAAATTAAATGGATACCCTATAATCAAGACTTCTTGCATCAGTTAGATCAGGCTGTGGGCCCATGGCTTAGTCATATGTACCGCCGTTATCCGGGCATAAAACAAGGTAAACATTATTGGTCTCTATCCTGGGTGCCCAGTGATTTACGAAATTCAGACACCAATAGCGTAAATGACGATCTGCAATTACTGCCATGGTGGAAACGTGTGTTCATGGGGCTCACTATGGCGGTACCCGAGTGCACCTCTTTGGCAGATAGCTCTGAAGAGTCGTTATTTGCAACCGCCTGTTATCTGGTGAGTTGCCAAGATTTAAGTCTAATTTCCGTGTGGAGCCCCACGTTTGCCCTGAGTTTACTGGATCTAATCGAAGACAGGCGGCTGGATATAATAAAGGTATTAAATAACGGGCAATGGCCAAACACATATAAAAGTCTCAGTGTTGCATCAGCACCAGTAAATAAAAAAGCAGCACATCTTCTATCAACTTTAGATGGGAAAATCACCGCCGAATTCACTGAGCTGTTGTGGCCAAAACTTGCGCTCATTAGCGCTTGGGACACGTCATCATCTTTTATATGGGCGGAAAAACTGCAAGCTGTTTTTGCCCACAGTGATTTCCAGGGCAAGGGGTTATGGGCAACGGAAGGGGTCATTACTATTCCCTATGAAGATAAATTTCCATTGGCGATCAATAGCCATTTCTATGAATTTGAAGATTTAACCTCGGGAGAAATTTTGCCCAGTTGGCAGTTAAAGTCTGGGCTGACGGTGCGGCCAATTATCACCTGTGCTAATGGTATTTTCCGCTATGCCATGAACGATCAACTTTTAGTGACCCACTTTGTGAATGAAATTCCCTGTTTTGAGTTTATTGGCCGCATGGATGGCATAGACATGGTTGGTGAAAAATTATCGCCCCAAGTCGCCATTGAAATATTAAATGACTTGGACGATATTCAAGGTATTACGCCGGTTAGTTTGTTGGCCGTGCCAGGTAATCATTCTCTTGCTCAGGCCAGATATGTATTGCTGTGTAATGATGACAGTGACTTGGGTATAACAAACAATCCCGCCTTGCATCAGGAGCTGCAGAAGCGGTTGGAAAAAAACCTACAGGCACATTTTCATTACCAATTGGCAAGAGAGCTGGGTCAGTTAGCCATGGCCGAAGTGGTAATATTAAAAGATGCCGTTCAATACTATGAAGACGCCAAGATAAAAAAAGGCATGACTAAAGGCAATATTAAGATAGAACCATTAATTTTATGGCAATCAGAGCTACATTTTGAAAACGGATGTTTAAATGGCACACGCCAGGGAGCGAGCGAATATGCAGCCTCAGTTTGAAATTCGTAAAGCCACCAATGATGACTCAGGTCTGTTGATTGAATTATTAAAAAATACTCATCAAGAAGGCAAGATTCATCTTAATTTTGAACGTGAACCTAATTATTTTCATGCCACTATGGTCAGTACTAACCTGCCCGAAGTCTGGGTGATGGAAGATAATCACAACAGAAAATTGGCCGCTGTGTTTAGCATAGGCAAGCGTCAAGTATATATAAATGGCGCTAAACACTGGGTGCGCTATGGCAATGACCTGCGTATTCACAGTGAATACCAAGGTGGACGAACTCTGTACCGCTTGTTTAAAAAATACCGGGAGTTAATGCAAAGTGATTGGATGCAAACTGTCATATTGGAAGATAATAATGCGTCTATCAGCACAGTAAGCAGTGGCCGCTTGATTCTTCCAGCCTATTATAAATACGGAAAAATCGTTACCCATATAATTGATATCAAAAAAAATATAACCCCACTTTCAGGAAATACCATTCGCAGGGCAAACAGCGAAGATGTGGTGATGATTCAGGCTTTTTTCAATGAACATGCACCGACCAAGCAATTTTACCCCCATTATAATTTTTCCAAGATAGGCACCCGCGATCCATATTACAAAGATATAAAAATAGAAAATATATTTTTGTCTTTTAAGGAAGGGATGTTGCAAGGTATGTGCGGAATTTGGGATCAAAAAAAATTCAAGCAAACCCGCTTTATGGGTTATGCCGGTGCCATGAAAGTGTTACGCCATATTAATAACCTAGCTAAAAAAATACTGGGTGGTATTTATTTGCCCAAGCCGGGTGAAAAGGCCAATTATGTGTTATTGCACAGCCTGTTATGTGAGTCTAACGACGGCCATGTTTTTTTAGGATTATTGGCGGCCATTCAGCAAGCCTACTCAGATTCTCAGTATGATGCTATCTCCCTGGGATTGGATGAACGAGACCCGTTAAATTATTTTTGTGGTGATTTAAAAGGAATACGCCTTAAGAGTAATCACTATCTGGCCTCTTATGAATCAGACCCTACTAAGGGCCTAGATGCGAGCCTGCTGTTTTACCCTGAAATAGCGAGGTTATAGCTATGCTAAAAAATATATACAAAAAACGGCGCGATTATATTGCCATGTGGTTTGAAGTAAGAAACGACATAGGTATAAGCGATACCATGAACATAGGGCCCATGAAAAAAAATACAGGCAAGGTGTCATGGCACCATTTTCCTCATGCTGCCATGGACGGTGTGGGTGGTGTCTGTAGCATCTTGCGAGAACAGGGTTACCCGTGCAAAGAACTGCCAAAGGGTAAGGATCGAGAAGAGCCGGGTTTCTTAAAATTGCTTTTTAAGCCAAATCGTAACAAAGATATTCATCCTAAAAATATTAAATGGAAGCATAACTACCCATGCGGAAATGACAATTCAGCACCCATTAGTACCTGTTATTTTGACGCCCAAACCACCCAGGAAATAAAGCGAAATGCACGGCTCAACAAAGTGGCATTAAGTAGCTTCGCTCTGTGGGCCCTTAATAAATCCATAAGCAAAAATTTGCTTAAGGAAAGTCAGAACTACTATTGGTTTTACCCGGTTAACCTTAGGGGCGCGGTGCCAACAGACACGGATACCGGAAATTTTTCGTCTGGGGTTAATGTGTGTGTTAACAATCATATTAAACCACGCACTTTACAACTCAGTATCAGGAAAAAATTACAGTCTAAAGAATACTGGATGACCTGGAAGTTAGCCCATATCGGCAAGTATATTGGCAAAAGAGGTATCAAGTATTTATACCAGTCTATGAGTGCTAAAAATTTTTATGCGGGTTCGTTTAGCTTTTTGGGCGCGTGGCCGTTACCAGACGATAGTAATCCGCCGCAAGACCCTCAAAAAGTCTGGGTGAGTTGCGGAATAGGCACCAAAAATTATCCGATATCCACCGGTATTATGGAATGGCACGGTCAATTAAGCCTGGGTTTAAAGCTGCATCCCTGGATCGCAGATAACGTTGATATTAGCCAGAAATGCCTGTCCGATTGGCAATACTACCTACTGCAAGAAGTGAATAATAATGACTCTGTTGAATAAATATAAGTACCTTCTCATATTATTTGTTTTATTTTTTGTGGTGGTTTACGGATTGCTGAGTCGGGCACCGCTGCCTAAAAAAATTGTCATGAGCGATGAAATTACCAGCATCCCTTTCATGGAAGCCCGCCTGCAAACCCAATCCATTCCTCTTATCAGTCATGGCCAGGTTACGGCCGCCGATATTCGTTATGTCACCAGCGATGTGTCAGGTTTGGTGACTCGGGTGAGTTCAAGATTTGTGCGGGGCGGCTTAATCACTGAGGGTGAAATTTTGGTGGAACTGGAACGCCAGCCCTTATTGCTGGATGTAGCCATAAAACAAGCGGAACTGGACAGTGTGTCTTTGGATCTTTTAAAAACTCAAGCCAAGGCCAGAGTTGCCAGTAAGGGTGCTGGTAAAAATGCATCTCCTTATGCGCGTTATATTCCACAGTTAAAGTCTGCCAAGAGTCGGGTAGAGGCGGCTCGTGCTGCCGTAGCTTACGCCAAACTCAGGTTAAGTAATGCTGTCATTAGGGCTCCGATGGATGGAAAAATTATTGAGGTAAATGTGAGTGCAGGGCAACACATACAGGCCAGCCAACAGCTTAGTACTGTGTATGGCATTGTGCGTGGTGAGGTGAGGTTACCGTTAAATGATGCACAGGTACGATTATTAACACTGCCAGATACTCGCCCCAGCGAGTTTGTGGGGCCACCGCACTTTCCTAGAGTGGCCATTAGCACCGGTCAGTCGGGCTCTGCAGTTTGGCACGGGCACATTACTCGCTTGGAAGGTGAGCGCGATAACCATCAATTGATATACGTGATCGCCGAGGTTCCGCTGCAGTCTGAATCACAGGTGCTGTTGCCCGGCTCGTTTGTTGAGGCCGTGATTCAAAGTCCGCCCCATAAAAATATTTTGCTCTTGCCAAGAGATGTAGTGCGGCCTGGCAACCAGGTTTGGAAAATAATCGCCAACAACAAGGCGGTTAAAACAACTGTGAGTATTCTTTATAAAGACAAAGACAGTGTCTATATACATTCGGGTGTAGAGCCCGGTGACAAAATTGTGGCCAGTACCTTTCACAAGTTAGTGGAGGGTTTAGTCATTCAACCTGTGACGATAAATGAATCTCCAGCCATGTTGGCCGGAGAACTTTTGTGAAGGCCTGCATCCACTGGTTTGCTCACAATCCGGTGGCGGCCAACCTGATTATGGTGAGCATTTTTATTTTGGGTCTTATGGCGGTGATGGATACCCGCAAGGAACTCATTCCAAATGTGTCGCTGCAGCGCATTAGCATTCAAACTGCGATGCCCGGGGCCACGGTGGACACTGTGGAGATAAATGTATGCAAGCCTATTGAAGATCGTATTTATGATATTCAGGGTACTTTGGATTTACTAAGTATCGCGCATCAAGGTTTGTGTTCCATCACTTTGGATGTGGCAGAAGGTTTTGATATTTTGTCTGTTATGGATGAGGTTAAAAGTCGCCTGCAAAATAAAAACATCTTGCCAAAGGATGCGTTGTCACCGCAAATAAAAGAGTTAAACGTGCGTAATCGAGTGGCCAAACTTATTTTAAGCGGTAATGTGGACTTTGAAACCCTTACCAAGACCGCCCGACAGATTCGTCGAGAGTTGTTGGATAGCAAAAAAATAACCGTTATAGACTTGGAAGATGTTAAAAAATCAGAAATAAGAATTGAGATTTCCTCTTTTAACCTAAATAAATATCAGGTTAACTTTCAACAAGTAGGGGGCATCATTAATCGTCAATCGGTGAGTTTGGCGGGGGGCACATTGAAGTCCGCCTCGGGTGAAATTTTAATTGTGGCCGGTGACAGCCCCGAAACCGTATCCGCCTATGAAGATATGAGTATTTATTCAAACAAGCTGGGGGCCGACGTTTCTTTGGGGGATATTGCCCATATTCGCGACAACCGAGTTGAGAATACCACCCAGGCTAACTTTAACCAGTTCCCTGCCTTATCCATGGATATCTATCGGGTGGGAAGTCAAAATATCATGAGTATTGCTAAGGTACTAAGCAATTATGTGCAGCAAAAAACGTTGCCCGAGGGCTTGATTTTGTCAGTGTGGCAGGATGACTCTAAACACTTCTCCAGCAGAATAAAACTGTTGTTAAGCAACGCCCTAGGCGGATTATTTTTACTGTTTATCGTTTTGTTATTGTTTATGAATTTTCATTTGTCTTTTTGGGTAAGCTTAGGCATTCCCATCTCATTTTTTGGCAGTCTCATGATGCTGCCAATATTCGATGTGTCTATTAATATTATTTCGCTGTTTGCCTTTATATTGGTGTTGGGCATAGTGGTGGATGATGCCGTGGTGGTGGGGGAATCCATTCATGGCAAAAACCAGCAGGGCATCACCGGCATTCAAGGTTCTTTGGCAGGCGTCTATGAGGTTTATAAACCCGTACTGTTTGCCATCGCGACCAGCATAGTGGCATTTTTGCCACTGCTGTTTTTACCCGGTCCAGAAGGCAAGCTTATGATGGCCATCCCCATCGTGGTAATCAGTACGCTATTATTTTCTTTGTTCGAATCCCTGTTCATTTTGCCCGCCCATTTGTCTAAAGAGGTGGCGCCGGTAAAGATCAACCCGTTAACAAAACTACAATCGGCTTTTAGTCAAAGATTGCAGTGGTTCATAGATACCGTGTATCAGCCGTTGCTGCTTAAATCCCTTAAGAAAAGTGGTTTGGTGATTGTTTTATTTAGCATGATTTTTGTGCTGTTCATGGTGGTGTTGTTTGGTGGCTGGTTAAAGACCTCGTTGTTTGCTGCCATTGAAGGGGATGTGGTGGTGGCTCAGGTTATCTTTGCGGATGGTACTCCTAGGGAGACCACGCGCGCGGCGGTGGACAAACTCAGGCAGTCCGCACAAGTCATGAAGCGGCAACCAGAAAATGGCCAAGCATCCGCCATCGAACATATATATTCGGTGATTGGACCTAAAAATAAAGTATCCAACCTAGACGTTGAGCAGGACCTTGATCACTTAGCGACTGTCACGCTGGCCCTAAACAGTGATGAAGGGCGCCAGATCAGTGGCCAGCAAATTATCAATCGCTGGCGCAGCCTCACAGGAGTCATCGATGGGGCCAGAGAGATCAATTTTAATGCCAGCCTAAATCCTGCTAAGGCGGATATTAATATTGAGTTTTCCGGCCACGACCTAGTGGTGCTTGAGCAACTGGCCGAACAATTAAAACAAAAATTGGCCAGCTATGAAGGCATACATGACATCAAGGATTCTATGCTTGCGGGTAAACAACAGGCCCGTCTAGTATTAAAATCGGGCAGTAAGGCGTTGGATATTACTCTGGACCAAATCATCAAACAGGTTAATTTGGGTTTTGAAGGCAAGGTAGTGCAGTCCATTCAAACTCAGGATGACGAAGTGGATATTTGGTTGGGGCTGCCTAAAAGCGAGCAAGCGTCTTTGTGGTATTTGGAGAATTTGCCCATAGAAGTGCCGGGCAAAAAAAACGTGAGCCTGTCGTCACTGGTAGATATCGAATACTACCAATCCAAAAGCACCATCCGACGTTATGATCGAAAACGGGTGATAAGTGTCAGCGCCTATGTGAATACATCGCTTAACTCGGTGGCCCGCGTACAGCATAACCTTACCCATGAGTATTTGGATAATTTGATTCACGGACATTCTGGTGTTAGCTGGAATACCGGCGGGCAGCAAAAAAGTATCGCCATGTTTTTAGAGGTACTCTCCAAAAGTTATCTGATTGCGATACTGGCCATGTACCTGATGATGGCTATTTTGTTTTCATCTTACAGTCAGCCCTTGCTGGTGTTGTTTGCCATTCCATTTGGACTGGTGGGGTCATTGGTGGGCCACATGATGTTGGGGCTGGATCTTACCTTGTGGTCTTTTGTGGGCATGGTGGCGGTGAGCGGTGTGGTGGTGAACGATAATCTGGTATTGCTGGATTTTATTAATACTCGGCGACACCAAGGCATGGACATCTATCAAGCTGTCTGTGAGGCCGGAAAAAACCGTTTTAGGCCCATACTGTTGACCTCGTTAACCACGTTTATGGGGCTAGTGCCCTTGATCATGGAAAGCAGCATACAGGCTCAGTTCCTTATTCCCATGGCGGTATCGCTGGCCTTTGGAGTGTTATTCGCCACCGTTATTAGTTTAATTTTAGTGCCCGCCAGTTTTTTGATGCTGGAATCGATGCAGACCCGCGCTAGGCGATTTAAACGCGGCATGGGCTCAGCACAAAATAGCCAAGATACCGTGGAAGAGGCTTATTCTTTAGGTCTAGAAAAGGGCAATCAGGGTAGAAAAAATACGTCTAATCCCTATGAAGATGAGGTTTTACATTCCAGTTGGGAAGCCGGCTGGGCAGACGCAAAACACGCTAATATCAAACCTTTAAACACGGAGCCCAGCTAAATGGATTATCAAAGAAGCCTGTCTACAGTGGAGCGTTTCTACGTCAGTTGTGATACCCAAGGGGAAAATCCCCATACGCCTTGTGTAAACCAGATTGTCATCGAAGGTCATGGCGAGGTGGATGTTAAAAAACTAGCCGCTGCTATCACCACAGCGTCAAAAGCTAATCCGGGCAGTCGTTTAATATTAAAAGGGCATCTTGGGTTTAGTCGCTGGGTAGACAGTGGCAATACCGTGCGATTACGCATGGTAAATGCCAAGGACTGGCAAGGGCAGTGCGACAAGGGTGGCTATTTCTTAAAGTATGCCCTTTTACCTCGCAGCGGACCCACCACCGATGCGGTATTGGTGTCACGAGGCAGCGGTAAATATTTTTTAATCTTCAGAACCCATCACGGTGTAATGGATGGCCGTGGTACTCAGCACTTTGTTAATGATGTTTTTCGTGTGCTTAGGGGGGAGAACCCAGTGGGTGAGAACAGTCGCCTTAATGATGTTGAACTTGCTGGCTTAATTAGTCGCCAAGAAAAAGCCAGTAACCTGGATTGTGACGTGTTGCCTCCAACAGGAACTCAGGTGTCGCATACTCAAAGCGATTCGGGCCGCTGGATTCGCAGAACCATCACTGGCCGCCATAAATCCTTACTGGCCAGAGTCGCTCTGGAAATAGCCAGCTATACCCGGTCAAACGGCGCTAAGATTGTACGTTTTCAATTGCCGGTAGATATGCGTGGCCGTAAGGAAAATTTACATTCCACCGCGAATCTTACCGGAGGCATCGTATTAAATGTGTCTGCACAGACCACAATAGAAGATTGGAATAGTGACATTAGGCAACAAATACTGCATAAAAAAGAAGCCGAAATCCCCCGTTTTTTTCGTTTCTTTCCATTTACTTTATTGAATTGGGTGCCTTTATCGATAATGAAAAGCAGTAACACAAAACTCGCCAATAAAAGACGGAAAGAGGTTCGGTTTCGTACCACAGGTATCATTTCTAATTTAGGTTTATTGTCCCTTGCTGAATTTAACGGAGCCGGATTTAAGGCCGACAGTATATTTTTTATTCCCCCTGAGTTTGATACTACTGCCTTGTTTGTTACCTTAACGGGCCATGAAAATGGTGTGGAGATACTCATGCGTGCGCCGAGCTATTTGGATGGTGGTCGCCTAGATCAGTTAATGGATTTTGTAGTGGATGGATTGTACAGTCGCGTGGAGTTGGCTAG
>JAPYOO010000460.1 GCA_029938135.1 Bermanella sp.
GTATTTGGCTACGAACCAGAGGGTCGAAGGTTCGAATCCTTCCAAGCGCACCATTATTTTAAAAAACCTAATTCAATGAATTAGGTTTTTTTTTGCCTACAGGAAAGTGGGTACTGAGCCTGAAATACCATTAAGTATCATCTCCCTCTGTTGCTCCTAGTTAACCTTAATCATTAAGCTTATTTAAATGTGAAAACTGCTAGCTGCGAACATTGATGATCCAGTTTGAGGTCGTGGTACTGTTAAGAATAAAGAGTGTCCGTGGCAGATGACTTTAAACGTCCGACAATTGCATCCTGCATTGTTCTTATAAGTGACATCCATGTCACGACCCTGTTTTTAAAAACCACAAACCGATCATCGCCTTTCTCTGCGATTACTTTTGACTGTAGCTAACTTGATTTAATTTTTGTTCTCCAGATTTATAACTGGGAACCGGCAGGCCTGGCGTGCGTCTCAGTGTTCTTAATTTGTTGTTACCTAAAATAGAACAAAGAGTGTCTTTTTTACTTATTTATTCATTTGTGAGCGCCTCGTATTATGAACCCATATTGACCTACGGAGCAAAACACATGAAAACACTATCAAAAATGAATTCCCTTTTAGGCGCAGCGGCAATGTTGCTAAGTGCTAGCACGATGGCAGCGCCAGACCTTTCTCGCTTTGCGCAAACCCTTACCCCAGACAATGCAGTGCTGGCTATGATCGATCATCAAACCGGTTTGATGGTGGGGGTGCGCGATATGAACCCGGCCCAGCTTAAAAATAATATTCAGGGCCTAAGTAAAATGGCCAAGGTATTGGATTTACCCAGCATTGTGACTGCCAGTTACCCACAGGGACCAAACGGTCCGGTGATGTCTGAAATTACTGATATCCTCACCGATGCCACAGTGGTAAATCGTCAGGGTGAAATTAACGCCTGGAAGTCAGCCGAGTTTTTAGCGGCCATTAAAAAGACGGGCCGTAAAAAGATCATTATGGCGGGCATAGTGACGGATGTGTGTTTAATGTTTCCGGCTATATCGGCGGTGGCTGAAGGTTATGACGTGTATGCGGTGGTAGATGCGTCGGGTACTTGGGACGAAGTAAGTCGTGAAGCGGCGATTCACCGTATGACCCAAGCCGGTGTAAAAGTAGTGACCTGGGCGTCGGTATTGGCCGAAATTATGGATGATTGGCGCAGCCCTAAAGGTCAGGCTTTAGGCGCAGTTTTGGCTGAGCACACCTCTTATGGATACGTGTATCAAAGTTTTATGGCTAACCAAAAGTAAATTTTTAATAGTTAACAATCACAAGGGCTAAGCCACTCGGCCCTTGTGATTGTTTGTATGTAATACTTGTTCCCTATTAAAACGTTCTGCTAAATAATCCAGCATCACCCTGAGTTTTGGTGTTACGCCTTTTCGGCTGGCGTAAACGGCATAAATTTCTAAACAATTCCCCACCCAAGAATCCAATACTCGCACTAATTTTTTTTCTTTTAAATATTGTGGGGTTAGGTAGTCGGGTAATAATGCGATTCCCTTGTGAGCCAGTGTCATTTGTAGCAATACATTGAAGTCATCACTGATAAAGGCGGGATCAATATCTTGGTATTTTTTTTCCTGCTGAGCGCTTAATTGCCAACGTGCTTTTTGTTGGCCGGTGCTCATATATAAACAAGAATGTTGGGCCAAATTAGAAGGGGTATTTAATGTGTTTGCGGGCGATTGTTGGGTTAAATATTGTGGGCTGGCATAAAGATGCAAGTTTACACTACACAAGCGCTTAGAAATTAAATTGGAATCCGCTGAAGGCCCTACTCGTATGGCTAAATCAAACCCTTCTTCAATTAGATCAATACGACGATTGGTGAGCCTTAAATCTAATTTCACTTGTGGGTAAGTATCGTAGAAATTTGCTAGCTGGCTTGCCAGTAGGGTTTGCCCCACCGTGACCGATGCGCAGACTTTGAGCCAGCCCTTGGGCACGGCAGCCATTGCCTCTACACAGCC
>JAPYOO010000461.1 GCA_029938135.1 Bermanella sp.
CAAATTATTCGTCGTTGGTTTCGCCTAGGCGATAATCCCCAGGTGTGACGTCCGTCCACTTCTTAAAAGCTCGGTGAAAAGTACTAGGTTCAGTGAATCCCACTTTGAGTGCAATTTCATTAATGCTGAATTTCTTTTCACTTAAATAATAAATAGCCATGTCACGTCGCACTTGATCTTTTATGGCTTGAAAGGAGGTGTGCTCTTCTTTTAAACGGCGACGTAAGGTTTGTGTGCTGTTGTTTAATTGAAATGCCACAGATTCAAAATCGGGCATGTCTTCCCCGCTACTCACTTCCAATATGCGCCGTACCTGAGCATTAATGCTGGCCGTGTTGTTAGGCTTAACTAAAAAAGCATACGGGGCTTCTTTCATTATTTCGGGTAAGTCTGCACGGGTGCGAATAATGGGTAAATCTAGATATTGCTGCTCAATCCGCAATAGCGTTTTGGGCATGTTAAATTTATGATCGCCGTAAAAAAACAAATGAAACTCTTCGGCATGTTTGGGCTTAGGATAGGCAAATTCAGCCACTTGAATGGGAATGCGTTTACCCGTTAACCAACAACTCAGGCGGTGCCATAACACCAGTTGGTATTCGCTTAGATAATGTTGTTTATTCAAGCAAGGACGACGTTCATTAATCTCTAGTGCGCCACCGTCCTCGCGTGTTTTAAATTGAGTATGTAGGGCAGTATCAAATAATCCATAATAGCGAGTGCCCATTTCTATGGCCTCGCCTAACGTGGCGCAAGGTAAAATCAGCTGACAAAGGGTATTAAAGGTACCAATACGAGACGGTTTATCATCCTGGCCTAAAAATTCATCCTGTAATTCCAATGCCACAATGCGCATTAATTTAGATAATTTGTCTGGATAAACGCGTGCTTTAGGCTCTTCCAGTATTTCTATACCAATTCCGGCCTTAGCGAGCAACGTGGCGGCGTCTAGACCTTGAGCCACAGCCCCTGAAATGGTGGTACGTACATAATGACTGGCAATGGTGGAGGTTTTCATAAAAAAAAGATGGAACCCGTTGTTATTAAAAGCGCATTTGACACGTTTGCGCAGTGGACATAATACGAAATCAACACAAGAGTGCAAGGGGTGCTACTTTTTGTCGGCTCGCACATCGTGTAATTGGCTCAAGTAGGGCTTATATCTATAGATAAACGATGATGGAAGGTAAAGCAGGAGCGTTATGTATGCTTAAGGGGTGCTAATACGGGGTGGTTTTGTTTAGTCTCTGCGGACTGAGACTAAACAAAGGCTTTTTAATAGTGGCTAGGGAGCCATCACGCCTGAGTATTTAACCCCCGACAGCCACGCCATGTTCCGGTCAAAAGTGGCTAAATCCTGTTTGTTAAATTGATTTAAATGCTCATGTCCACACGCTCGGGCCATTACCTGCATCAGTTCGGTACTGGCTGCAAAAAAGTTATGCAGTTGTTGCGCTGATTTTTCTACATTCAGTTTTTGGCGTAAGTCTTTTTTCTGGGTGGCGATGCCGGCCGGACAATTATTGGTATTGCAAATTCTAGCCGCCACACACCCAATAGACTGCATGGCACTGTTGGCAATAGCGACCCCATCGGCCCCCAGTGCCATGGCTTTAACAAAATCCATGGGCAGGCGTAAACCACCGGTGATGATTAACGTGACTCGGCCACTGGCCCCTTGTTGGTCTAAGTAACGCCTTGCTCGGGCTAACGCCGCAATGGTCGGGACGCTGATGTGATCGCGGAATATCTCCGGTGCTGCTCCTGTGCCACCACCACGGCCGTCTAATATGATGTAGTCGGCACTGGCATCGAGGGCAAATTGTATGTCTTGCTCTATATGATTGGCACTGAGTTTAAATCCTATGGGAATGCCGCCGGTTATGCCCCGTACTCTATCCGCAAATTGCTTAAAATCATCCACCGTTACCAGATCTTTAAACGTGGGCGGAGATACGGCGGGTTCACCTTCTGGGATATTACGTACTTGTGAAAT
>JAPYOO010000116.1:0-3185 GCA_029938135.1 Bermanella sp.
ACTTTTGGCACCTAAAGATCACTTTTTGGCATGATCAGAGAACGTCAAAATACGGCACTGGCCGTACTATTTTTAGACTTCGCGTTTTTATAAATGAGCCCGTAACAATAGCCATTTAAACGCCCATTAAAAATATTTATCACGAGTTAATACAGCCATGACAGACAACGAATTTGATTTTGACCAAGTGGTGGTGGGTTCGGGTTTTGGCGGCTCGTGCAGTGCTTTGCGCTTAAGTGAAAAGGGCCATAAAGTGTTGGTGCTAGAGAAAGGCAAACGCTGGCGCGATTTTGATTTTCCCAAAACTAACTGGAATCTTAAACGTTTTGTATGGATGCCCTTTCTGGGGTTTAGAGGTTTGTACCAAGTTAGCCTTACCAAAAAGTTCATCGCCTTGCATGGCGCGGGTGTGGGTGGCGGCTCGCTTATTTATGGCAACGTGCATTTAATTCCCGAAGACTCCGTTTTTGAATCCGATAATTGGCAACACAGCAATAAAAACTGGAAACAAGATCTTCTGCCTTTTTATGGCCTAGCTCAACGCATGATTGGCGTGGCCAAAAACACCTTCGAGAATGAAGCCGACCATATACTAAAGGAAGTGGCGGCTGAGTTAGGTAAAGCCCACACATACGATACCGTAAATACCGGCATTTTATTTCCCCAAAAGGATCCCGTGACGGGTGAAGAGCAATTAGGGCAAGAGCGTGGTGACCCCTATTTTAATGGAGAGGGACCGGCGCGTAAAAGCTGTGATTACTGCGGCGCTTGTTTAATAGGCTGCCCTAACAATGCAAAAAACACGCTCGTTAAAAACTACCTTTATTTTGCCGAGCGCAATGGTGTAGAAATTCGCGCAGAAACTAAGGTCACCCGCATCACGCCTCTTGGCAAAGGAGCAGGGGATGAAGGCTACGAAATCACGGTTAAAGACATGTCGAACTTTTTTCGCCCCCGTAGTTACACCATAAAAACCCGTGGCCTTGTATTGTCGGCCGGGGTGTTGGGTACGGTGCCATTACTGTTAAAGCAAAAGCTTGTGTACAAAACCCTACCCAATATTTCAGAGCAACTAGGGGCTAAAGTGCGTACCAACTCGGAAACCCTAATTCCCATTACCATTCGTAAAAAAGATGCCCAAGGCAAACCTGTAGAAATTTGGCAGGGACCGAGTATCTCAACCATTATGTCACCGGATGAAGAAACCAATATTGAAATTGTGCGTTATCGAAAGGGCTCGGATCTTAGTAGTTTTGGCATGGTATTAATGCCCTTAACTGATGGTGGCGGTTTAGTGCCAAGAGTCGTGAAAATGCTGTTTAACATAATTAAAAATCCACTTAAATCAATTCGTACGTGGTATCCGTTTGGCAAAGCCAGAATTACCGCTTGGTTGTTAGTGATGCAAAAGAAAGAAGCCTTTGTGCACATTCAAATGAGGCGTCGTTGGTATAAAGGCTTTATTAATAATTGGGAAGCGGTTCAGAAAGATGGTGACAGCGCGCTGACTGCATTTTTCCCCATCGCTCAAAAAGTGGGCCGCATGTTTGCTAAAAAATCAGGAGGTGAAGCGGCCAATATCTTGGGTGAAATAGTGGCCGACACGCCTCTTACTGCACACATGATGAGCGGCGTAGCCATTGGCAGTAACCGCGACAATGGCGTGATTGATGAAACCGGTGAGGTGTTTGCTTATAAAGGCTTGCGAGTATTAGATGGCTCCATTATTCCGGGCAACATGGGGGTAAACCCTTCGTTAACTATTTTAGCGTTAACCGAACATGCCATGAGTAAACTGCCGGTGTTTAACCAAGAGCGGGCCGATGCCATTGCGCCGATCTTGTTTAGTAATATGCTAGTGGGCCAAGTGTCGGGGTTAGCGGGCAGTGGGGATTTATCTAAGCAAATATCCATGAAAAATGTAGATGTGAGTGTAGGCTCTAACTAAGAGTTAAACGTGTAGCATTACTGTGTTCCCCACGGTAAGTGATTTCTGTGGGGGCATGTCAGATAACTAATTTTTCACATTCTTTCAATTTGTAACACTTCACCCGTAAACCCTAACGGAAATCTATCGAGTGTGCACTAAGCTAATCAGTATGTTGATTACAGGTGCAGTAAGATGGAGAACGCAAACCGGGTTTACCCTAAAGATGATTTTTCAATTTTAATTGTGGATGACGCATCAACCGTGCGAACCCTTTTACAAAAAAAACTAAATGAGCTGTTGCCCATTAATTGCTGTGTAGATGTAGCATGTGATGGCGGTGAGGCATTAAAATTAACCATTGAAAAAATAGCATTACAGCAGTCGTACAATCTTATTTTTATGGATTCGGTCATGCCGGTAATAGACGGTTATCGGGCCTGCAAAGAAATTAAAAATCGTATCGATACCCCCGTAGTCATGTTGACCAGTAATGGCTCTACTTGGAATGTGGTAAAAGCTAAATTGGCCAAGTGTGATGACTATATTAAAAAGCCACCCACGGATGCCGACCTACTGGCCATGGTATTAAGGTACATTCCTCAATTAGAAGGCCTGCTTAATGAAACGGTTGCCATCACCGATGGTAGCAATGTTGTGAATTTTTAAATACGTAAGTATTTCAGAGCAGGCTTGGGTATTGTTTATAGAGTGTTAAGCAAATATCCAGGGCCTGATTGAAATTTTCACCATAGGTAATAACCCCATCTTCATGGCCTTTCATGGCTAAGTAACCACTTTTATGATGCCCGACTTTTGCTTTTACCGCGTCGGCCATTTGTGGTGTACCGTAAGGCACATTTTTGGGGGTATGGGTTAAATTGTCATTCAACATGCCCTGCCAAATAGGCGCTGAGTGAATGTGAATCACCGCTGTTATGGCAGCATTACATTGATAAATGGCGGCGTGGGTAAGGGACTCACTGGAGGCACCGGTAATGTGTGTACGCGGCCCCATGGCACAGACCTTGTTAATGGCAATATTGCAGTCTATAACTCGTGTGTAATGTTCACCACAAAGGCGAGGTAAGTGCCCGGTTTGAGACCCTGATATTATGAACTGCGGACTAAGAGTGGTCCGCAAAGATTGAAAGTCTTGGCGCACAGAGATGTTGCCATAACCCACATCATGTTCTGTGTTGTGACCAATGAGCTTTAAAACAAAAAGCTGGCGGCGAACCTGTTCAATTTCCCTAAT
>JAPYOO010000116.1:3285-7968 GCA_029938135.1 Bermanella sp.
CGTTTGCTCATGCTTAAAGACATATCACTGCCATATAAATCACAACCTAGTATGGGGTGGCCAATCTCGCGACTATGAATACGTAATTGATGGGTACGCCCCGTAGTAGGGGTGAATGTTACCCGAGTGCGATCGGATAGCCGCTCAACCACTTCATAGACACTGGTGGCAGGTTTGCCGTTCTCATGACAAATTTCTTGTAACGGGAACTCACCTTTAGCGATGGGTAAATCAATGGTGCCCTTGGCGCCAATAACATTGCCTTGCAATACGGCGGTGTAGCTTTTTTTAATGGATCGACTTGAAAACTGTTCACACAGATCTTTGTTAATGGCCTTATTAAGGGCAATGAGCATAATCCCAGAAGTGCCAAAATCTAATCTATGTACCATTTGGGCCGTGGGAAAATCTTTAACCAAGCGGTGATGCACCGAATCAATATTAAGCGGATGTTTGCCCGACAAACTTAATAGCTTGCTGGGTTTATTTATGAGTAATAGGTGCTCATCTTGATACAAAATTTCAATGTCATCAAGGCAGGGTGGGGCAATAAACGGAGCGCTTTCAACGTGCATACTAGTGCCCCTTTTAGCTTGTACAGCTTACAGTGTGGTGATGTTTAGTAAGGGGGCATTCTAGCATTTTAAGGTGGCGGGCCCAATGTGAAATTGGCCCGCGGCTAACAAGGCACGATTAGGTTTGCTTAGGCACACGCATGACGATAACCAGAGTCAACACGCCACAGCCCATAAAACCCAGCACCAAAGGCAGTATAGTGCCGTCATAAAGCTGGCCTATTAACGCGCCAATCAGCACAGAAATAAAGGTGGATACCATGCTGATCACCGAGTTGGCTACCCCAGCAATGTGCCCTAAAGGGTGTACCGCGAGCGTATTAAAATTGCCAAACAATATGCCAAAGCAAAAGAAGGTAAGGGCCATGTACAGCATGAAGGCAATAAAAGGCGGTTTCCCTGCGTGTGCATAGGCATAGGCAAAAAACATCAGTGAGATCACCGACAATAGACTCACGGCCACTCGGCACAGACTCTCCATGGAAAATTTGTGTACTAACTTAGAGTTGCTAAACGAGGCTAAGCCTAAGGCCAGTGCTAACAGTCCAAAGTATATGGCAAACATGTCGCCGCTTAAGTACTGCACCTGAAAAATCTGCTGCGCTGAACTTAAATACCCCACAAACGAGCCAAACATAATGCCGCCGGCCAAGGTATATGGGCGAGCCACTGGATGACACACCGTTTCTAATACGCCTGCTTTTACATTTTTATAAGAGAAGGCAATGCGGTTTTTATGTGCCAGGGTTTCGGCTTGGCGAAAATGCAGCCACACCATAGCGCTGAGAGCAAAAACAAATAACAACACAAAAATACCCTGCCAAGGGGCGAATAATAAAATGGCTTGCCCTAGTGATGGCGCTAAGGCGGGCACCATAATAAACGTCATCATGATCAATGACATGACGCTGGCCATTTCTTTCCCTGAAAATCGATCACGAATCATGGCAATAGAGACCACTCTACAGGCGGCGGCGCCAAAACCCTGCAGTAATCGGCCTAAAATCATCAAGCTAAAATCTTGTGCAAACAAAGAAATTAAATCGCCGATTAAAAATATGAACACACCCAGGTAAATAGATTTTTTACGACCATAGGCATCCGATATTGGGCCATACAACATTAAGCCTAAAGACATGCCTAAAAATACGCTGGAAATGACCAGTTGGTTATCATTGGGGTCTTGTACGTTAAGACTAGTGCCGATGGCCGAAAGTGCGGGCAGCATGGCATCTATGGCCAGTGCCATTAGGGACATGACCATGGCCATTAGGGCGATGAATTCTTTGCTGCTAGTGGAAGACGATTGTGCGCTCACATCTTTGCTCTATTGGCGTGTAGGCGCGTATCTTAGCATTATTTGTGGCTGACACCCGTGCAATGCACTGTCTCAATCTTGGGGCTTGTGCTGAAGTAAAATGTAGGTACTAAATAGCGCTACGCGCTAACAAAAAAATAACCTTGAAGCCGCGTGTTTACTGCCATGTTTAATGATTTAATAACAAGCATCAGCGTGCAGTATGCAGTTTCAGTGTGTAATGAATCAATAAACGGACTAACAAAAATGAACGCTTCAGGGACATTACAAAGCTGCGCATGGGCTAAGGGCGATTTATATCAGGCCTACCATGATAACGAGTGGGGAGTGGAGTGTCGTAATGATAAAAAGCTGTTTGAAAAACTGTGCCTTGAAGGACAACAAGCGGGCCTGAGTTGGATTACCATTTTAAAAAAACGCGCCCATTACCGTAAACGTTTTCACAAATTTGACCCCGTTAAAGTGGCCGCCATGACGGACGCCGATCTAGAAGACTGTTTATTGGACACCGGCATAATACGTAACCGTTTAAAAGTGTATGCCATTCGCCACAATGCCCAAGCCTTTTTGGCCATGAAAGATTCAGGCATTAAGCTCTCACAATTTTTATGGGCGTTTGTAAACGATGAAGTCATCATAAATCAATATGCTGATATGTCACAAATTCCCACGCAAACACCGGCCTCTGAAGCCATGAGCAAATCTTTAAAAAAACAGGGTTTTAAATTTATAGGCCCCACTATTTGTTACGCGTTTATGCAGTCTATGGGTTTGGTGAATGATCATTTTACCACTTGCCCACGCCACCCTAAT
Source organism: Bermanella sp. (assembly GCA_029938135.1). Classification (GTDB taxonomy): domain Bacteria; phylum Pseudomonadota; class Gammaproteobacteria; order Pseudomonadales; family Oceanobacteraceae; genus Bermanella. Next base: position 5,992 of record JAPYOO010000116.1, read on the forward strand.
AACCTGTAAAGGCCGATAACATGACGGCAAAAGAATCCCCTATTTTAACCCAGAGTGTCTCTAGGCTATTTTTCACGATGGCCATGCCGATTATTTTAGGTTTATTGGTGAACGGTTTATACACCTTTGTGGATGCCATATTTATTAGCCGCGCCGTGGGCACCGATGCCATTGGTGGCGTGTCAGCGGCTTTTCCTATTCATATGGTTATGATCAGCATTAGTACGATGCTGGCCAGTGGTATGGCATCAATAGTGTCGCGCCATTTGGGTGCGCATCAAGATGTACTGGCTTCCAAAGTATTCAGTGCTTCTGTGCTGCTGTCGATAGTGGTGGGTGTAGGGGTTTCTATTTTACTGGTATTAGGCCGCGAGCATATTTTTTCATGGATGAATACGCCCATGGCCTTACGCCCTTATGCGCTGGAGTACATAACCCCTATTGCCAGTTATGGGTTAATTAGTTTTAGCTACGCCATATTAAGCGATAATTTTCGAGCGCAAGGTCAGAATGTATTGGTGATGACGCTGATGGTATTGTCGGCCATTATGAATGCGCTGCTGGATTATATATTCCTATTTATATTTGAGTGGGGCGTTGAAGGCGCCGCCTGGGCAACCGTACTGGCTATATCTATTTCGTTGCTTATTGCGCTGTTTATGTTTAATCGACGAGATTATCGCGTTAAGTTTTTGTGGCGTTATTTTAGGTTTATTCCCGGTATTCACAAAGAGTCGGTGCTGTTGGGGTTTCCTATATTTTTATCCTATGCCGGATTTGCTCTGATGTTAGTGATGGTGAATTTGGCCATCGTGAATGTAGCGTCCACCCAAGCGCAGTTGTTAATTAGCGCCCATGGCATATTTAATCGTACGTTTATGCTGATATTTTTACCCGTTCTAGGAATGATGATCGCGTTTCAAACCTTTGCCGGATTTAATTACGGTGCCAAACAATATCAGCGTGTAAAGGAAGGCTTAAAAGTGGCCATTTTTTATACCTGCGTTTATGGCTTAGCATGGACATTATTCATGTTAAGTCACTCTGACTGGTTGTTTAAGTTATTTACAGAAGACCAATCTTTGATTAATGCCGCAGTGGACATGGCGAGTATATTTTTTATTGCCTATTTGTTAATAGGTATACGCACCATTTGTCCTGCGTTGTTTCAATCATTAGGATTTGCCTGGCCCGCAATTTTGTTAAATGGTTTACACAATTATATTTTATTACTGCCAATCCTGTGGTTTTTATCGCTGCATTTTGGGGTGAAGGGGATTTGGATCGCCTTCCCAGTGGCGGATATTTTAGGTGCTATTATCATTGGGGTTTATACGGGGCGTTTTATTAATAAGTTAACCAACACCCAAGTTAATGAACATTATTTAGACGGAGAAAAAAAGTCAAATGAAGCAATTACCTAAGGGAACACAGGAATACTATTCACACACCTTTAATGCAATCGAAGGCAGTGGTGAGTCCCTTACCGATTTAGAATTTGAAGACTGTACCTTTAATAAATGCGATTTTAGCGACGCCGTAATGGCTAAGTGCCGGTTTATTAACTGCAGCTTTGTGGATTGTAATATGAATAATCTTAAAGTGGCTCGCAGTAAATTCATGGATGTGAGTTTTGAACGCTGCAAGCTAGTGGGTGTAGATTGGAGTCGTGCTTACTGGCCTAGCATCGCCTCCTTTGAAGCGGTAAAGTTCAGCAATTGCCTAATAAGCTATTCGTCTTTCTATGGTCTTCAGTTGCAAGAGATAGTGATACAAGAGTGTAAGGCGCTGGAAGTGGATTTTAGAGAAGGCAATTTTAGCGGCTCTGATTTTTCACATACTAACTTTGGTGGCAGTTTGTTTGCAAAAACAAACCTTAAAAAAGTGAACTTTGAAGAAGCCACCGATTACCAAATAGATGTGCTTAATAATGATATCCAAGGGGCCAAATTTAGCCGTTACGAGGCTGTAAACTTG
>JAPYOO010000116.1:8068-11418 GCA_029938135.1 Bermanella sp.
GCCTCAATCATCTTCATAGAAATCCCATAGTGATACTGCATCTGTTGTTTCTTATATTTATGGGGTTTCGCCACAGGGCACCCGACTCTAGCTAAACAGGTGCTTTTACACTTAGAATTTTCGATACGCCGGTAACTCAGGCAAGCATTCATATTAAATTTATCCACAGAGCAGGCTTGTGCAGGGCACAGCTCAATGCATATTTTACTGTCGCAGCTATCACAGGGTGAATGGCTATCTATTTTCTGAGTCACTGCAAAATCAGAGTCACACAATAGTACGGCCCTATAGGCAAACCAGCTTCCCCAAATATTATTAATGCCCACCATAAAAGGGCTAGGGAAGTGCCAGCCGGCTAACGTGCCTAGCGCCTGCAAGCCAATAGGTTTGTTGGACGGATAGGCTATCTCATAGATTTTTTCGGGCAACTGTTGTCGACACCAAGCATGTATATGATCAATTGTGGTGTCATCTATGGGGTGCTTTTGTTGCCATGCTTCCTGTGGCAATGCATCCCACATTTCACGCCCGCCGTGGCCCAATAATATAAGTTGGCGAAATTGCCTTATGTTAGGCAGCAACGTCTGTAAGTGGGTTTGCATATCAGCAGGTAACTGGCTGATATCAAATACACACTGAAGATTAAGGCCGTTCTGGTTAAACAGGCTGGGGTCAAATAATGAAGTTGCCGACATATTATTTATTCAATAAAGAGGTATGGGTATTTTAAAACACGCAAGACTTAATCGATAGTCCTTATGTGCAAAACAACATACAGAAGTTTTTTTTATATCTTTTTTGTTGCAGGCAAGTGTATGATTTGAGTTACAAATTTCCTTAAGGATAAATTGAATCTCAGCCGCTTGGCTGCTATTGTCCATATTATGAAACGTTTCTTCCATAAACATAATGCCTTCTTGGCAACCGCCTTAAGCCTAGTGCTTGTGATGGGTGGTAGTTTGCAGTTGGTGCATGATCAATTACTTGATCACGTGCACGATGTGGACTGTGCGATGTATGTGGTAGATGGCAACGGCTTAATAAGCTCGCCAGCCAGCACCTGTGGTGTGAACCAACAAGTAGTAGAAGCCACGCCCTTAAGCCCACTTAAACTCGTTTTATCACAACTCGAAAAGCAACAAGCCCGCGCTCCCCCCTTCTTTCTGTAAATTTTAACGTTACATATTTTTTGGCCCAGAATTGCTCTACTGCTTCTATAGTTGCATGTCTAGCGCCGTACTCGATTTTTTTGGAAGGCACGTAGAATCACTACGTTCAATCTATAAAACTCTTTGTACGACACTATAAATACTGCTCTTAAAGCTTCTGCTCTTAAAAATTTATGACCCGTTAGAATCATTCAAACGTTTAGTTTCCCCCTATGCCAGTGACTCAATATGAGTAGAACATCTGTTGCTTGGCGTGGGTTAGTTTTACGATTTATACAGTGATATTATTTATGTTTCCTAAATTGTTGCAGCGAACAGTTGTGTTTGCGTTGAGTGTTTTTGTGTTGCCTGTGAGTTGGGCGCAAGATAAAGAGCTAGAAAAAATAGTGGTGAATGCCGACCCACTTAAACGTGCTTTAAATGAATTAATGTCGCCGGTACAGGTGCTAAGCGATGATCAATTACAGGCTCGTAACAGCGCCTCCATAGGGGAAACCCTTTCCCAAAGTGCCGGTATCCACAACGCAGGGTTTGGCAGTGCGGTGGGTCGCCCGGTGATGCGCGGACTAGGAGGGGCGCGGGTAAAGGTCATGCAAAATGGTATTGATTCTATGGATGTGGCCACCATTAGCCCGGACCATGGCGTGGCGGTGGACAGCCAGCACGCCACCCAAGTGGAAATTTTACGTGGCCCGTCGGCCTTGATCTTTGGCAGCGAAGCCATGGCCGGCGCGGTGAACGTGGTGGATCAACGCATTCCTTTAAACGTGCAATACAATCAAACTAAAGTGGCCAGTGAGTTGTCCAGCGTAGATGAAGGCAAGCTGCTTTCCTTAAGCAGCCAGTATTCACAAGGCCAGTATGGGGCGCAGTTTAGTGCCAGTCAGCGCCAGCAGGAAGATTACGACCTGGCCCATGGCGAAGAAAAAACTCTGCACAATTCCGATGTAAAGATGCAAAACATTAATGCGGGTTTCGCCTGGATTACCGGTAACCTGCAGACAGGTTTTGCCATCAGCACTATGCACAATGAGTTTGGTTTGCCCGGTCACGAGCACCACGAAGAGCCTGTTAATGACCCTGCTGCGGTAGAAGCCGGGCACGATGATGAAGAAGAAGCCGCTCGGGTGGATATGGAGCAAACCCGTTTGGATGTAAGTGCCAACTGGACCATGCAAAAAGGCCCGTGGCAGAGCCTAAACTGGAAGATGGGTTTAGTGGATTACAAACACAGCGAAGGCCATGTTGAAGAGGACGATCATGCTGCAGAAGCGGGTGAAGACGAGCATGAAGAGCACGGCGGCTTAAGTACCTTTAAACGTAAAGCGGTGGAGTCCCGTTTGAGTGTTAACTACCAGACAGACCCAAATAACAAAGGGGTGTTGGGTTTACAGTTAAATAACAGTGACTTTTCAGCCGAGGGTGGCGAGGCCATTGTACCCAATACGTATTCAACCGGCCTGGCCTTGTTTGCCTTGCACAGCTTTGCCATTAACAATGATTTAAATACCGAATTGGCGGCTAGATTAGAGCAAAATCGTCACGATGTGGATACTTCGCAGCTAACTAGTACCCATGAAGATGAATGTGAAATTGACATTTCTGAGGTGAAAGATCGCCAGTTTAATCACTACTCGTTATCGGGTGGTTTACAGTTTAAGGCCAGCGATCAAATAAGTGTGCGCAGTAACATTAGCAGAGTGAGTCGTGCCCCGGCCGCCCAAGAGCTTTACAGTTGTGGCCCCCATGAGTCCACCCTGACTTTTGAAGTAGGTGACAGCCAGCTAGAGGATGAAGCGGCCATCACTATGGATGTGGGTTTGGCTTGGCAGGGTGAAAGCTGGTTAGTGGATGCCAGTATTTATCGCAACAATTTTAGCAACTTTATATACCAGCAAAACCAAAACAGGGAAGAAGATGGCTTGCCGGTTTATCAATATGCCCAGCAAGACGCGCACCTACAGGGTTATGAAATCAATGTGACCAGAAGCTGGAAAAATGGTATGCAAGTGCAGTTGTTCGCCGATGCGGTAGAAGCGAAATTTGATGCAGGTGCGCAAAAAGATCAGTATTTGCCGCGCATGCCAGCCGACAGGTTGGGGATGGACGTGAGTTTTTATCATCACCTATGGAATGCCTATGCCCGTCTTACCCATTATCAACAGCAAGATAAGTTAGCAG
>JAPYOO010000462.1 GCA_029938135.1 Bermanella sp.
CGTACCTTTAAATCTGGTGAAAAACTGGAAGGTGCCGACGTGATGGATTATGACATGGAATACTTGTATTTCGATGGCGAGTTTTATCATTTCATGGCAACAGACGGTACTTTTGAGCAATTCCCTGCGCCGATCGAAGCGGTAGGTGACACCAAAAACTGGCTTAAAGAGCAAGAGAAGTACGAAGTGACGTTATATAACGGTGCGCCTATTGGTGTGGAAGCGCCTAACTTTGTTGAGCTAGAAGTTACTGAAACAGACCCAGGTCTAAAAGGCGACACCGCTCAAGGTGGCTCTAAGCCTGCCTACCTGACTACAGGTGCCATGGTGCGTGTGCCATTATTCATCAACATTGGTGAAGTGTTACGTATTGATACTCGCTCAGGCGAATACGTGTCCCGCGCTAAGGGTTAACTCTTAGCGCGTTTGGCTAACAGAAGTACCTGTATATAAAGGCTCAAAAAGCGTGTGTGGAAATGCATGGTTTTTGGGCTTTTTTATTTAAACAATCATACTTGGGAAAATTAAGATGCCTTGGCAACCCAGCGCCCACTTGAATACTCTAAAAGAGCGCGCTCAATTTAATGCGTATATTCGTGATTTTTTTAAAACGCGCGATGTATTAGAAGTGGAAACACCGCTGCTGTCGAAGGCCTCAGTAAGCGATGCGAACTTGTTGCCCTTAAAAGCGAATTGCCTAGCCAAAGAGTGTTATCTGCAAACCTCGCCTGAATATCCCATGAAACGATTATTGGCGGCGGGCAGCGGTGATATTTTTCAAATATGTAAAGTGTTTCGTGATGAGGAATTGGGTAAACGTCATAACCCTGAGTTTTCCATGCTTGAATATTATCGCCTGCATTTTAATTTGCTCACTCTCAAAGACGAAGTGGCTCAGCTGGTGGGGGATTATTTAAACATCCAGCGCCGTTTAGATTTAAGTTACCGTGAAGCGTTTATTAAATACGCCCAGTTCGACCCATTCATAGCCAGCCATGCAGAATTACAAACTCGCGTTACCCCGTTTGTGGGGGAGTTAAAGCTCAGTCGTGATGAGTGTTTGGATATCCTTATTAGTCATGTAGTCGAGGCGAACCTGCCTAAAGACACGCTGGTATTTATCGCCCAGTACCCTGCCAGTCAAGCGGCTTTGGCGCAAATCTTTGAAAACGAATCAGGTCACATGCTGGCGCAACGATTTGAGTTGTATGTGAATGGCTTGGAGCTTGCGAATGGTTACCAAGAATTAACCGATGTGGTTGAGCAAAAACGGCGTTTCGCGAAAGAACAAAGTCAGTGTGGCGAGGTGCGGCAACAAGATGAACACTTTTTACAGGCGTTACAGCATGGTTTACCCGACTGCGCCGGTGTTGCCTTAGGCTTGGACAGAATTTTAATGTTAAAACTGCAAGCGGATAATATCAGTGAGGTATTAAGTTTTGATTTTGAACGGGCGTGATAATGTGTTTTTGAATGTTTGAACTTTTATTGTTGACGATTACACCGGTTTAGTTGGCCAGCTCGGCAATACGAACATGTATTTAGTATTGCGCTAGCGGTGAATTTTTCTACCAGAATGCTTCATCTTCCACGTCTGGTGGAGCGTCATATTGATTGCTTTCGTCGTCACGTGATTGTTGTAAATCATCTAAAATAGAGCCGGTCTTATTGATGGCACCATCGCGCTCGCCATCAGCTTCTCCAAGATTACCTTCTTCAATATAACCCCCAGCTCGTGAGGCGATTGCCTTATCGGTACGTTTATTTAATACCACAATGGCAATGCGCCGATTAATGGGGCTGCCAGGCTCGCTAATATCAAAATGGGCCTTGTCACCCATGCCCACCACTTGCGCAATTTTATCTTCCGATAAACCCGCGTCACCCAGTGCACGCCGAGCAGCATTGGCACGACTGGCCGACAACTCCCAGTTGCCCGCCGCCCATGCACTCTTGCTACCGCTTGAGTCGGTATGTCCGGTGATCGATATCC
>JAPYOO010000463.1 GCA_029938135.1 Bermanella sp.
TTTAGCTGCATTATCGTGAGGTCATTATAGTGATGAGCAGTGAGGTAAGATAGCTGTGTAAATGCCATAGCTTTTGCCGCTCTGGTGTTAACGCTAAGCCATGGGTATATTAGCCACATTAATGGCCCTGAGTTGTATCTAGTATGTCCAATCTACCCAAGCCCAATTTTAAAGACCCAGTACACTGGCTGGCCTTTGGTTTAGGCAGTGGTTTAAGCCCTAAAGCCCCTGGCACTATGGGGACTATTGCCGCGTTACCTATTTACTGGTTTTTCTTGCAAGACTTGTCCTTGCTCATGTATTTGCTCGTTTTAGTGCTCACTAGCCTAATAGGTATTTACCTGTGTGACAAAACGGCTAAAGATTTAAAGGTGCACGATCATGGTGGCATAGTCTTTGATGAGTGGGTGGGCATGTGGATAACCTTGTTACTGGTACCCCAGGGCTGGCAGTGGTTGTTGTTAGCCTTTGTGCTATTTCGCTTTTTTGATATCGTAAAGCCATGGCCCATTAAGTACTTTGATGAAAAAGTCGAAGGCGGCTTAGGCATTATGCTGGATGACATTGTTGCCGGTATAATTGCCCTAGGTTGCCTGCAAGCGGTAGCTTATTTTGTGGTGTACTGAGTTAACGTTTTAGAAAGCGTAACCAGCGCCATACATTAAGCAGGCTGGCCAGTGCAGCAGAGACATACGTAAGAGCGCATGCGAGTAGTATCTTTTTAGCGTTTTTATTGTCTTGTTTTGATAAGTACTCACCATTTTTCAAAATAGGCAGAGCCTTACCGAAGCTTGCGTTAAATTCCACCGGCAGCGTGACTAAGTGAACTAGGGTACTGGCTAACATTCCAATAATGGCCACTATGATTGATAAGCGTGCCATGGATGGAATAAAACTTAAAAACACCGGTGTACTTATCAAGGCAACTTGGGCAATTTTCTCAATATAAAAAGCCATTTTAGCTAAGGGTGTGCGCATTAATAATAGCCACATGCCTTGTTGATGTTGAATGGCGTGGCCCACTTCATGGGCAGCGGTGGCAATGGCCGTGAGTGACTTGCCATTGAAGTTTTTCTCAAGTAGTCGTACGGTCTTTAGTGCTGGATCATAATGATCTCCAGCCGTAGTGATCTCAAGCTTTACATCCAGGCCTTGCTGTTTGATAAGGTGCTGGGCAAACTCTCCTCCGGTGCCAGGGAAGTCAGAGCGCTCAACGCTGTATTTTTTTAAAATGCGCTGAGTCCAAAATTGCGGCCCAAGAATTAAAGCAAATAGGCTAATAGCCAAAACGATCCATAACATGTGTCACAATCCAACAGATAAGCAATATCAGGGAGTATACGTGAGTCACCTAAAAGTAGCGGTATGGCTTTGTGTGTTTTTATTTAACGTTCAAGCGCAGGCTGATGTATTGGCGGTGGGTTTAATGCAGGGCATGGCGATTCTGGAGGTGGATGGTCAGCGCGTGATTATTAAAACGGGTCAGAAAAAGGCCGGTGTGAAACTCATAGAGTCCAATAGTCACCAAGCCATCATTGAGATGAACGGCAAACAAGAGACTTTAATGCTGGGTGTGAGCCTCACGGGCAGTTATGTGGAGGCTAAAAAAAGCGTAGTGCGCCTACCCCGCGGCAGGAACGGTCACTACTTTGCAAATGCCCGTATTAATGGTCACTCCATTCGAGTGCTGGTGGATACCGGCGCCAGCTTTATTGGCTTAAGCAGTGAAGCGGCTAAAAAAATGGGCATTAACTACGCTTCGGGCAAAAAGAGTCGCAGCTCCACGGCCGCAGGCATCGTTAAAAGCTATACCTTACGTTTAGATCATGTGCAGATAGGGGGCATTAAACTCTACGGCGTGATGGCAAGTATTATAGAGGGGGCTTACCCAGATATTCCTTTATTGGGAATGAGCTTCTTAGGTCAGGTTAAAATGAGTGAAGATCAGGGGATGCTGGTCTTAACCGAAAACCGCTAAATACAGCTATTTT
>JAPYOO010000464.1 GCA_029938135.1 Bermanella sp.
CCCACGGCACACGCAATATTAAAGGTGGCATCGCTATTTTTAAACGCACTGGGCTGCATGGCACCCGCAAAGATAATCACTTTTTGAGACTGCTCGCCTAAAAACTGGGCGCTATCCACCATAGTATCGGTGCCATGGGTAATAAGGATATGTTGGGCGTCAGACGCATTCACCGCATCCAGCATTAGCTGGCGATCTTGTTCAGTAATTTCTAGACTGTCTTTTCGGCAAATTTCTTGAACGGTAAAATCAAAGGTCACATTCATGGCCGTTAAAATATCGCCCGCAACGGGTTCCCCCACCTGAAAATCACTCAAAGCATCAAAATACACTTTATCTAGGGTGCCACCGGTGCTCAGAACTAATAAATTTTGCATATTACTACCCTAGAAATTAACCATTTCAGTATACCGTTTAACCATTCTGGTAAAAACCAGCATTTTGATCAACACTCACCTTAAGACCTTAAAACTGTGGCGCGGACTACAAGTGAGCGTTTATGTCTATATACTTCGGTAAACACGTGATTACAATGAGCGTTTATGTCACCCTACATTCTGTTTTATTGTGACTATAAAAAACCTAAAATTCACTACAGGGCAATAAATACGGGTAAATATCATTTAAATATTAACTATTAAGGTTTTTACTCACCATTCACAAACTAGACATTCTCTTATAAGATAAAGCCCATAATTACCCCTAAATACATACACCTAACATGACAGTGGCTATTTTTAAAACCACCCATGAATAAATGTGACGGCTATGACTAAAACAACAAACCCACAAGCTTCATTATCCAACCCCTTTACCACCGAACAGGCAGTCCAGTTCAGTGTACCCGGCCAAGCCTCTTATGAGCCGGGCCTATATGAAGAAAGCCTTAAAAAAGGCTTTGATTTAATTCAACGCCCAAAAACGGCTGCAGGCGTTGCAGCCATTAGCCGTCAACACGGCAAGGGTCGAATGACTATTTGGGAGCGTATGTCGGTGCTGACCGATGAAGATCCAAAGGTACTTTTTCAAAATTGGGGTAAAAACCTTGATGGTGCCGGTTTAGTCACCGCTATTGTTAAAATAAATGGCCGTGATGTGGCTCTTTACGGGCATGATTTTACAGTTCGCGCAGGCTCCATGGATGCTACCAACGGCAAAAAACTGGCCCGTCTGTTTGAACTTGCCGGTAAACGCCGCATCCCGTTAGTGGGCATGAACGACTCTGCTGGTGCCTATGTTCCTGCTGGTGTGGGCGGCCTTGATGGTTACGCCGAAGCATTTACCGCATTACGTAAAATCAGCGGAGTGGTGCCGTCCATCATGTGTATGTTTGGATTTAACGCAGGCGGTGGCTCGTACCTTCCTCGCCAAGGCAGTTTTTTAATCCAACCCAACAACACCTTTTTTGGGTTAACCGGCCCTGGTGTCGTGAAAAGCGTATTAGGGGAAGATGTCACCGCCGATGAACTGGGCGGCCCGGGTGTACATAGCCAATCAGGGGTGACCGATTTTGTGGTTGAAGACGAAGTCGCCGCGCTTAAAAAAGTAAAAGAGCTTTTAAACTACCTACCCAATAACAACAGCGAGCTTGCGCCTGTTCAAGAAACCTCAGACCCTATCGACCGTAAAACATGGGAAATTGAAATTTTACTTAAAAAAGCCTTCAACAGCCCAAGCGGTTTTAATACACCGGTTGATGTCAGCATTATTATTCAACAACTGTGTGATCACGGTGACTTCTTAGAAGTTCAGCCTGATCGTGCCCGTAATACGATTATTGCTTTGGGCCGTATGGGCGGCAACGTAGTGGGATTTGTGGCCAATAACTCCGCGGTGGGGTCTGGACAAATTGATATTGATGCCGCCTATAAAAATGCGCGCTTCATTCGTTTTTGTAACCTGTACAACATTCCGGTTATTTTCATGGAAGATACCACCGGCTTTCGCCCTGGCAAAGATCAAGAAGCTGCCGGCATTGTACAAGCGGGCCG
>JAPYOO010000117.1:0-7212 GCA_029938135.1 Bermanella sp.
AGCTTCACCCTATCTTTAGGACGTGTGTCTTCACCTACAGGTACAGGATTACCAAACAACCTGTCCCAGCCAGAGGCGTAGGCTTCGTTGGTTACTCTAGTTTGTATAGGTAATCCAGTGGCTTCACTTATTGCTGTGCTCATTAGAACTTTCCTTTAATTGGCGTAGATGTAGTAGGCCCATGACAGTGATATGCCACACTCTGCCAAACTCTTCATCACCTACAATGCTTGTTGATATAAAACCTTGACACGCACACACAGCAACCCACTCGGCATTAGTCCGAGCGAAGTCACTACGTGTCGTGAAGGGGGCTTGATAGGCACGGTTAAGTACCTCAGTGAGTTTCAGCCCATGAGTTTCCAATGTTGAATTCTCCATCTAATGGGCATCTGAAATTGAACACATCAGTGACCCGTTGAATTGTTAAGACAGCTATCTCACCTACCTTCTGAGCTAGGTCTTCACGAACAGCTACTTGGATTTCATCGTGGACCCATGCACACATTGCGTAGTCACCATCCCATCCATGCTTAAAGCCTTGCGCTTGCATCTCATTGCCAAACTCCACCAACCACTGCTTACAAATAATTGCACCAGCGGACTGTAAGAGAAAATTTAATGCAGAATGAGGTGAGCGTATGTGGATATGTCGGCCATCAAGACCTTTGATGTAGCCACGTTCAGCCGCTTTGACTACAGCTTCACGTAGTTTCTTTAGGGCAGGTGTCTTATCAAGAAATGCTTTCTTAATTCGCCTACCTTCTTTAGCTCCCCCACCTACCAGCTCACCAATTAACTGGTCACCAGCGCCAAAAATATAACTATAAATAAAGCGTTTACTTTCATCGCGAGAACCTAGACCAGCAGCTAGCTGATTAACCGTGTGGATGTCGCCATCAAGGACTACATCAACGTAAGCGCCACCATCATAGATAGCCATGTACGCAGCCAAGCACCTAAGCTCCAAGCCAGAAGCGTCAGCGCCCATGAGCTTCCATCCTTTAGGGACAGTGAATAGCTCACGACAGTCTTTACCGTAAGCTGCTCTCATTGATGGGATTTGCGCCAAATTAGGGTGGCTATGCGTTGCGCGTCCAGTGGCTGCGCCATTCGGGTTCACACTTCCGTGAATCTTTCCGTTGGTACAGACCTTTAACCACCCTTGCTTACCTTCAGCTACCTGTCCCAGCCTCTTCTGTAACATGAAGTATCTAGCCATCTGCTTCGCTTCAGGATAGTCAAGCTTAGACAGAACTGTTTCATCTATCTTAGGCTGTCCATTGTCTGTGAAGACTGAAGGTTCCCAGCCGTACTTAGTGATAAGCCTGTTAGAAATGTGAGCACGTGACGCAGGGTTGAACTCCACTATCTTGATGACAGTGAAGGGGGCGTTCATAGTGCGGTCAGCTTTCAATGGGTCTTTATACTTACAGCTACGTGCTGGTTTCTTAGTACCCTCAGACACTACCCAAGCAGGGAACAGGTTGTGAAGTTCTTGGTAGATTAAGTCACGCTGTTCAGCGAGGTCTATGTATAGCTTCTGTGCTTTCTTCTCATCGAACACGAACCCATTACACTCTTGCGTCCACATCAGTTGAGCCACGGAATGCTCAAGGTCTAACGCCTGTTGGCTATAGCCTTTACCTAGAACCTTGTTGTAAAGGTCCACAGTTACACGCACATCCTGCTCACAGTAAGTAAGCATCTCTTCAGTGTAGACATCCCAAGCATTCTCTTGCTGACCATAGTCACCTTTGAGTTCTCCGAGGCGGTAGCCCCAAGCTTTCAATGAGTGAGAACCAAATAACCTGGGGGGCAGAATGTTCTTGAAGTGACTGAAGTCTAGGTCCTTGATGTTGGACCAGATAAGACGTGAGCAGACTAAGGTATCGATGACACGCTTAGGCTTGAAGTCAGGGTAGAGTTTCTGAATAGCTGGTACATCAAACTTGATTCCGTTATGGGCAATCAGTTCATCAGCTTCTTGCATCAGCTTGATACCCTCACGGATTTCACTGGGGTCAAACTTGTGGAGAGTAGAGGTGTCTAGGTCATAGGCAACGATGCAGTGGATTGTAGTGAGTACATCTAAGAAGCCATTCGTTTCGATGTCTATGACTAGGCGCATATTATTCTCCAGTAAGTTTAGGTATGTAGTGGGCTTGGTAATCCCCTTGGAGTCTGGTCTTTTGACCGCGACACAAACGTCTTATAACTTCTACACTTAGATGCGACTGCCTAGAAGCAGCCACTGTGCTTTCATATAGAACATTATCGCCATTGGGATATGTGAGCATTACAGCATGTACATTGTGTCTGTTCACTGCCTGTTCTTTCTTTGAGGCCCAGCGAACATTTCCTTTTTCGTAATGCCCTTCATTATCAATACGGTCAACAGAATGAGAAGGTGTGGGACGCTTTCCTAGCTCATCCCACCACGCAGCAAAGGTATCAAAATGAAACTCAATACCTTTGCCCCCGTAGCACGGATAGTTTGGGTCTACTTTATTAGTGGAACGATTACGAGCTTGGTAGTACGATTGATACTCCCCAATAGAAGTTTGTTTACCTCGCTCATCTTTATATCTAACACGCACATAGCTGCCGTCAGTGCCGTAGCACTTATCAAGTTCTTCACACATTGGAGTTACCTATTTAGAAAGGCAGGGCTTCCACAGGGGCTAAGTCGAATGGACTAGCTTCGTAGAGTCTGCCTGTTTCATGGTTGTAGTTAAGGGGGAATGTCATGCCAGTTCCTTGGCCTGTGTAGCGGTCTTTGAGAATACGAAAGGTCGTAGTCTCACGTTCATGTAAGTCTTCTGCTTGCTGGTCACGCTCAAGTCCGAACATGAAGTGACACCAGAATCCAATGGCTCGACTGCCTTTGAAGTGACGGATGCTTACGCGCCCACCTTCTTCGTGACTTCTACCTTCAGGTGTAGCTAAGTGGCTCACCATAATGATGATGATGTCCAAGCGTTTAGCTAACATAGCGATGGCAGCCGTTACACGCTCAAGCTCAACACGCTCATCACTGCCTTGACCTGTTGCCAGTGCAGTAAGATGGTCCACGTAAAAGATTTCGATACCTTCAGCGTGGTGCATATATTCGATGTTGGACTTAATGGTGTCCCACTCACACGTTCCGAAGCTGTCGTACATACGCAGCCTGTCGTGCTCCATGAGTTCATCTAAAGCGGTAGACCTATCAGCCTTAGTCCAATCACCATCAGGGATATGGAACTGTTTGCCAGCTTGCTTACCAGCAATACGGATGGCAGTCTCAGCAGGACGTTGCTCAAGGAAGAACACGCCTACTGTTTTACCTAGCTCATACATATCGTGAACAATCTGCTGGGTTAGGAAGTCAGTCTTACCAACACCAGTACCCGCGCCTATCGCATACACTTCACCAAGACGGCGACCATAGGTAGCTTTGTTCAGGGTAGGTAAATACCAAGGCATACCCCACTCGACAGGCTTCTCTAGTTCTTCACGGATGTCCGAGAGAGATACTATGCCGTCAGGTCGGTACACCTTAGCGCCCCAGATAGCTTCAAGAATCTTACGGCTAGCACCAGCAAGTAGTGCTTCGTTAGCATCCTTGTACCCATTGATAGTGGCTATGAAACATTTACCAGCAGGGAACAGTGGAGCTATAGCAGCCGTTGCTTTCTCGCCTGCCTCATCGCCATCCATAAGTAGGATAATTTCTTCAAAGTTATTGAAGTAAGGTAAATTAGCTTTGATGCATTTAGCTGCACCACCAGCACCATTAGGTAGGCTTATAGTAGGCCACTTGTTATCCTGGATTTGGGAAACAGACATCGCATCGATGGCCCCTTCGCAAATTACTACCTTCTTACCTTTGTTCCACAGCTTAGTGCCGAACATAGGCATCTCACTGAAGTCTCCTAGGATAGGAAACTCTTTGTCCTGCGTTCTTAACTGCTGTGCTACTAGCCCTCCCTTAAGGTTATGTAACGGACAAATGTGTACAGGTTGCCCCCTGTATGAACCAACCTTGTAACCAAAGTGTCGTGCAGTTTCTTCAGAGATGCCGCGCTGTCTTAAGGCACGAACATCACCTGTTATTAAATCACTAGCCATACGAGTCCTTTGGGGTTGGGGTTTAGGTTCACCGTCATCATCGGGCCACTCTAGGCGACCACAGTCTGGTGTGTAACAGAAGCCACGGCCTGAGCCGTAGCGAGTTAGGTTGTTGCGGGAACCACAGTCTGGGCAGGGTTCACGCCCCACCACGGGACTGTCGTCATGTTCTCTCACGGTTAGTGGACTAAGCTGTATTCAGCGTAGGGGGCTTTAACACCATCCTTCATTGTTGTGTCTACCTCGACACCTTCCTTCTTCAGTGTGTGAACCACAGCGGCTAGACGTGTGATTCCATACAAGCCAATGGCTTCGATAGAAGTAATCTTGCGGTTATTGTTCAAGTGGTTAAGTACAGTTTGTGCTTGTGACATATAAATAGTCCTCTCAGTTATTGAGTTCATAAGAATGAAATGCCTTCGGGGAATGAAGGCATTGGTTTTGATTGCTATAGTGCTACACTTGCTTCAGTGAGCCATTCCTGCACATCAAACGATGGGCATTCCTTGGTAACACCAGCTAAGTCTCGGTGACCTAGCACGGTAGCTTCTGGGTACTTATGTAACAGCCCTTGAACGAGCTGCTTCAGTGATACCCATTGTTCGGGTGTGAAGTTGTCTTCTGCTACTTCAATATCATCTTGAGTGACACCACCAACAAGGGCGATGCCAATAGATTTATGATTGTAGCCACGTGCGTGAGCGCCAGCGTCATCTTCAGCACGGCCTATCTCTAACTCACCGCTTCTGCGGATGATGTATTGATAACCGATACCTAGAAATCCTCTGTGCCTGTGCCACGCATCAACAGAATCACGGCCTATGTCCTGTGAAGGACGGGTTGCTGTACAGTGAATTATTAAGAATTCTGTACTGCTTCTCGTAACCATCCGTGCGGGATACTCCTGTGGGAATACAGGAACCCGTGTTTCTCACACCACATTGCATACGTGGTCTTCGAAGTTTTTGAGATTCTCTGCTTTGGGTTGGAGAACACAAACCGAATGTCTAATTCAGGATGTTGCTCTTTAATTAAAATATGTTTTTGCCTGTCTGCCACCATGAAGCGGCCCTTGCTTTCTATCAGGAGATTCCCGATACGGAAGTCAGGGGTATAGGTGGAGATACGAGAAGGCTTTAGATACTTAATCTTGTCCTCCTCGTAGGTGTACGGAATACCTTGAGCTGTTAACTCTTCGGCAATCCGTACTTCTAGACCACTGCGGAATCCATACTTCAGACCTACAGCTTTACTAGAATGGGATGTCTTCATATTCCTCCGTTGCTTCTTCTTTGAAGTTAGAGGCAGCTGCGGGGACAGTGGCTTCATCATGTGAGTAACCATCCTCATCATCGAACATACTTGCAGCTTCATTACTACCAGCCAGTGCTTCAATCACTTGGACTGAACGTAGACGTAGAGATAACCCTGCGCCTGCTAGTGCTGTGTAGTAAGGGATGATTTGAAATCCAATGCGGACAAGGGAGCCATTCCAAAGAGGAATTTCACGTGTAATAGGCTGGCGTTTGGCATCAACCACGATTGGCTTCTGCTCAAATGTCTCGCCCTTCTGTGTTGTCACCTTTGCTTTCAACTTCAGCTTGATAGTGACATCACCAGTTTCAGCGTTGACATCGTAGGGGTCAGTCACACGGATTTTAGCGCGTGGCTTACCTGTCTCTTCTACAGCTGAATCAATGGCTAAGGCATGGGCTGCATCTAGCATCGCCATGATGTCCACGGCATCTGCGTTGTCCATCACCAGTTTGGTGCCGAACTCCCCATCTACGTTAAATTTTGTATCGGGGGTCCATAAACGCGCCCACTCTGTACGACCACGTGGTGTGGTGTGCATTGGAAGCTTGTTGGTTTTCTTACGTTGGGTCATATAATTTCCTATATGTCAGGTGCGTATAAACGCTATTAGTTTTGGTTAAGGTTTGCCGCGATGAACTCATCGAGGATTACGCCCTGCTCCATTAACTGGGCAGCAAGGTCGAGTGGTAGTGCTTCGCCAGCTTGTATAAGGGCAGCAGCAAAGGCTTGCTCAAGGGTTTGGTCTTCGATAGTTAATCTCCAGATATAAAAAACCCCTCGGAGTGAGGGGAATTTGGTTGGTGTGGCTATAGTGCTACACTTGCTATTTCATACCTGAGATAGTCTTAATGTTGAGACTGTTCAGGCAAAAGAATACATACTAAGTAACGTATCCATATAGTCCAGCTCACCCTTGGCTGGCGGTAGGTCCAGGTCCTCGCGGTCTTCAGGCTTAAGCTGCGTGAGTAGCTCAAGGTATAATGAGTGGACCACATCATCAGTATCGTAAAGTTCTACAAACGAACGCTTAATCACACCACTGAATTTTGAAAGTTCTGCTGCATGACATCCAAAAGAGTCATGTATCATTGAGAAGCTTTCAATACCATCTTCACCATCTATACCAACCTCAGATGCTCTTGCTACTGAGAGCTGAAGGTGCGCTGCATCACAGGAGTGGACCCAGTTGGGTGACATTCCTTGGCTGGACTTACGACTACAGATTTGGTCAGTCTCCTCATTCAATGTTAGATAGATTAAGGCCCCACCCATGTGGCTCCGTACACGGTGCTTGGTGACGTTGTAATAAGACTGTAACACTGGGAAGCCTAAGGGCGTAGTCCATCTCACAGGTAGTGATTGGAGGCTACCATCAGGCATCTCGTACTTAGTCTTAGCAACCTTAGAAGCTGAAGCTGTTAACCAATCCATCAGCTGCGCTGGACGTTTAACTGAATCGACAACAGCATCCCATAACAACCGCGCAACGTAGCTTGAGGCACGGAAACCATCATCGTATGAAAATGGGAATTCCTTACCTGACTTAGAACACTCACGCTTCAATGGGCGCATCACATCTTCTATGATTTGCTCACGGAATCCGTACTGCTTGGAACCGTAGCTGTAGGTCATGACACTGCGCTTCGCCTCCTTTCTACCAAACCCAAACTTCAACCATTCAAGTGCTAACTCACTGTATGTAGGCACTGGTTTACCCATATTGTTTAGGACCGTTTCCCCCCAATGCTCAGGCGGTTGCTGAGAGTCCTCTACTAAACGCTT
>JAPYOO010000117.1:7312-11375 GCA_029938135.1 Bermanella sp.
GGACCGTTTCCCCCCAATGCTCAGGCGGTTGCTGAGAGTCCTCTACTAAACGCTTAACAACCTTGTCAGCAACAGTCTGGTACACGTCTTGAGGCGCATCAGCAGCTAGTAGGTTCACATTCTTAGCTGTGTCCTCACAACGCATAGCCATGCTTAGATTTTGAAGACCTGAGCATGAGCCATCTTGACAACATACTGTGTGTGACACGTGGTCCTCACCGTTCTCTAGGTAACCTACCCAATCCATGCAACACGCTAGGAACTGCAATGGGTAATCAGCATCAACCCAACCACGGTTGTCCCAAGGATTCGCAGCGATGTCACGGATAAATACTTCATTGTCCATGACCCATTTAACACGGTCATCCATTGAAGCTTTAGACACACGATTGAAGTCACCTAGGTTAGCTAAATGAATAGCCAATTGACGGACACCTGAAGCTCCTAGGGCCTTGCCTTCAGCGAATTCCATCACTGCCTTCATACTGTCCTGACCCATGCCATTAAAAGCTGAGACACTGTATATACGGCCTCTGAAGTCTAGGTTGTACGGGAGCCAGTAAGCTGGATACTGTGCATACTGTTCTGCAGTGTCTAATACAAAGCTGAACGCATGACGCTTAGACCTAGCCTCACGGTTAGCAATTTTGACACGGTTAGATTCTTGTATCCAAGCTGCCTTCTCTTCTACTGTTGCGTTCTCGTAGTCCTCAAGCTTTTCTGGAGGTTGCTCTGGTGTTGAAGGTGGGATAGATGGACACCATTCCACGCCATTCGCATAAAGCTCAGTGATGAAGTCCAACATTGGCTGATGGATTCTCCATGCTGTACGCTGCATCTTATTCACTGCGTGTAGGACCACATCAATGTCTGAGTTACGTAGCTCTTCAAAGTAGTTACGGTTATTAGTCTTGACAAACTTAACTGGACGGCAGCTGTACGTGTAGTAACAGCCGTTCTCTAGGTTCGAATAGTTCCAATCACGTGGTGGTACAACAAGTGGCAGATACTTAGGTGTTGTAAGTCCTAACTTGTTTGTACGCTGCTCAATCCAGGCGCAAGTTTCATCAGTAGCAACAAGACGTTTGACTGTGTTGTTCTTACCACGAGACTCCGTGACTATTCGGACTAAGCCTACAGTTTCCATGAGAATATCTATAAGTTTCTCACCTACCTTTAACACCTTCTTTTTAGGCCATGCTTCCCAAGATTCTATAGTCCCTTTAGCAGCTTCATCAGTCATTGCTTTTGTGACTGTTAACATCTTCTTGTAGCCTTCACGTTTGTTTGAGGCATCTATAAGACGCTTACACAATGCCTTGTTCTGGCGTTGTAATTCATTAAGCATATACTCATCTTGGACATCAGTCGCAGCTGAGATAACAGCGTGGGTCAATGTGATGGACTTATTAGATATGGAGTTAATGATGGACTTCATAAAGATGTAGGCTATTAGTTCAGGCTTACCACCTTTTAAGAGCTTACGTGTTCCTGCTGACCATCCACCTTTCTTGTCATCCTCTTCTAGGTATTCCTTTATACCACCAGCGAATCTCTCTAGACCGTGAACCATCATTTGATGTCCATAATCCGTTGTTGCTTCTGTCCCTAACTTCTGCTGTTTCTCTATGTTCTCACGGGCCTTCTTTATTCCATCCTCCCTCATTTTATATTCCAGTTCCTGTTGTGCTAAGAACATTAAATCTTCTTTTTCATCGTTGATGGTGGTAGATGTATAAGTAGTCATGTGACTCTCCGTTAGTTTAAGTTAGTCTCAATTCTGAGACTCTATGGACGTAATTGTCCCCAGCCTTTATAGCCCTATGGCTATAGTGCTACACTTGATATTAAGTGTTTACTAATATACTGCGTGACTCAGCAAGAGGCCCTCCAATTGACTCTGTGTGTCCTAGTTATTGTCCGCGTTGCATTGTACTTAAGTTAGTCTTAAATTCAAGACCGTTTGTCCAAATGAAAGCCACACAGCTAGAAGAACCATGTGGCTTACGTTTGAATTAGTTTAGTATTGCTTGCGTTATCTCTAGATTGACTCTAGAAAATGGCGCGCCCGAGAGGATTCGAACCGTTATCCGGTCATTACTCAAGCCGCTAATACTAATAAATTCAATGTGTTAGGCCGTTTGATGGGCCTGTTGGGAGGTGCGTTTGGCCTCCTTTGTCTTCGCTTCTGTCCTGCATGTTGATGGTCGTTTGGTCAGTCCCTTGGCTCTCTTCTAAAGCCTTCAATCGCCCATATTCTAGTGACACCATTGCGGCACACATTGCCTTGTCAGTGGCCTTTGCATACCTAGCCGTTTGGGTTATGCATGAGTGTCCCATTAGCTGCTGAACAACTTTTAGGTTCACCTCATACTCACACAAGCGTGTAGCAAATGTGTGTCGGAAGCAGTACCACACTTCCTTAGGCCCCCATCCCATAACTGGTCGTACTAGGTTGTCCCAGAATTCCACGCAGTGCCATTTATAGTCTAGCTTTTCGAATATCAAATCACCTCTTGCTAGTGTAGATATCCGTTTGTCTAACACGTTGGCGAGGCGACCAGTTAGTGGTATCTCACGTTCAGCGTCAGTCTTAGTGACTTCCTTAGGTATTCTAATAATACGAATACCATTTGAGTTGCGGACTACCCAACTAGGCTGGATTGCTTTGGCTTCTGACCAAGGCCTCATTCCTGTGTCACACAATAAGATAATGAAATCCTGGAGGAGGTCATTAATCCACTGCGAGTGGTAGTGCATATCACCAGCTAGCCCTAGAATCAGCTGCTCTTCTTCTGGACTAAAGTACCGTGGTCTACTGTTGTTCTTAACCGATTCCCAATGAATCACTGGTACGGCTTTGAGCAACCTACGCTCTGTCATTAAGGTAAGCATTGAGGACAGACAGTTCAACTTATTGTTAATCGTCTTAGGCTTGTTCCCTTTAGCCCTGAGCACCTTAATGTAGTCATCAATAGCTTTAGTGTCTATCGCTTCCAGCCGCATCATACGCCTGTCATCAATAAAGTAATCGCTAAGTGACTTCCAGTATTGTAGAACCTTTTTCTGGTAGCCTTTCGACTGTACAGACCAAGATTTATCCCACGTTTCGTCAAAAGCGTACATCAAAGTCAAGCTAGTGCCGTGTTTGAGTGCGCCTCCAGTTGGCCTTAAGCCCTTCGACATATCAGCGAGTGCGGACAGTTCGATTGAGACAGCTTCTTTGTAATTCTCTAGACCTTTTACAAAGTCATGGAACCTGAAGCCGTCACGCTGGACCTTTATCTGATAACCAGTTGCCATTGGATAAATAGCCATGGTTAATACCTCCCTTCCTTTAATTAAAAGGTCAGAAGTTCACTGCAAGAGAATTAGCAAACTTCTTGCCCTTCTCGGTTAAGACAGCGTAGCGATAACGTCTATCGTTTACGTCTATCTCATATGTGATGAGATTCAAAGTCTCGGCCTTACGCTTAACCATTATCTCATCGCTTAGAATCGTAAGGGTACGCGCTGCGTTTGCCTTACTCATCTTAAGTTCCTTAACAATGTCCAATCCTGTGACACGGCCTCGTCTAGCTACAAATAGAAAAACTCTAATCTGTGCCGTTGTCAAATCGCCTAATTCTGAGAACGATTCTAGTGAACCTGCGAGGCCCTTTAATACCTCATTGTGTGTTAACTTCATTTTGAAACCTTCGGGGCTGATTCATTCAGCTCAATTTATTAGCAACATCCTATGTTTAAACGCTATTGGGTTATTCTTCCCAGTCTATGCGTGGCCCTCTCCATTTATAATAAAGTTCTTTATGGAATATGCGGATATAAATGGCAACTCTGCATATCTCCAACTCAACTACATCCTTTATGTTAATTCTAAGCATTTTCTTATTTGCTTCCTGTTACTAGCCTTGAGACTAGCTATATTTGTATTTTATCTTAAATAACTGTGTTAGACCACCTCGGCATAAAGCAGTCTCATTTGTGAGTTAGTCTCATTACACCTAACGACTCACTAAACTGCCTCAACAACGCGCTCCCATTTCGCCAATAGTGCCAATAC
>JAPYOO010000465.1 GCA_029938135.1 Bermanella sp.
TCTGAGTTCACTTTAGCAGCTCATATTATTGCGTTACCGGTTCGATTTTATCGTTACGGTATCAGCCCAATGATGCCTAGTCGTTGCCGACACCTTCCTACTTGTTCAGAATACACCCTTGAAGCCTTACAAAAGCATGGTCCTATTAATGGCCTGTGGTTAAGTGTTAAACGTATTGGTCGCTGTCATCCTTGGGGTTCCCATGGATACGATCCAGTTCCTGATAAAAAATTACCTATAAAGAGCTAATAATAATGGATCCAAGAAGAGGAATCATTCTAGTCGGCATTGCGATTATCTCGTACATGTTGATTTTAAAATGGAATGACGATTACGGCACTCAACCACTTGCCAGCGCCGCACAACCCGTACAGCAGTTCAGTAATAACGATGTACCAGTTTCGGTTAATACGCCAGACGTACAAGCGTCTAGTGGTCAAATTGCTAACGTTGACGCCCCTGTAATGATGGAAGATATTCCACAAGTGGCTAAGGCTGTTGCCAGCACGCAATGGATTGAAGTTCAAACCGACGTATTAGACATTCGTATTGATCCTCAGGGTGGTGATATTGTTTACGCCGCATTTAGAAAGTATTCACAATCAAACGACCATAAAGAAATTCCATTTGTATTACTTGAGCAAAGTTCTGCTCGTACTTATGTGGCTCAATCTGGTTTAGTGGGTAAAGACGGCATTGATAAAGCGGGCCGTGCGTTATTTTCAGTACAGCAAAATAGCTATACGTTAGACGATGGTGAAGAAGAGTTACGCGTAGTACTTACCTATCAACAGCCAGGCGTAACCATTAACAAGGTCTTTAAGTTTAAGCGTAACGATTACCTAGTACAGGTGGGTTATGAAGTGGCTAACCTGAGCAGTAAAACGTGGCAGGCCAATTTTTACGCCCAATTTAAGCGTGACCAAAGCAGTGATCCATCAAAAATGGAATCCATGGGCATGAGCTCATACCTAGGTGCCGCGGTTACTCGTCCTGCAGAGCGTTATTACAAAATTGATTTCTCCGATATGGATGAAGGCGCTTACAAAGAGAAAGTTTTAGGCGGTTGGATCGCGTTCTTACAGCATTATTTCATTGGCGCATGGATACCTAGTAACGATGCGGCTCACACCTATAATACTCGTAAAGCCGGTGACAATTACTTGGTAGGTTTTTACGATGAAGCGTTGGTGGTACCAGCAGGATCAAGCTCTGAAACTTTTACCGGTTTATATTTAGGACCAAAAGATCAAGATAAGTTAGCTGAAATTTCTGAAAACCTAGACCTAACAATCGACTACGGTTGGTTATGGTGGGTAGCTCAGCCATTGTTTTGGCTGCTAACGTTTATTCATTCGTTATTGGGTAATTGGGGTTGGTCTATCATCCTATTAACCATCATTATCAAATCGTTTTTCTTGCCGTTATCCGCCAAGAGCTACCGTTCAATGGCCAACATGCGCCGTGTGGCTCCAAAGCTTGCTGCGTTGCGTGAACAGTTTGGTGATGACCGTCAGAAGTTAAGCCAAGAAATGATGGGCTTATACAAGAAAGAAAAAATTAACCCATTAGGCGGTTGTTTGCCAATATTGGTGCAGATGCCAGTATTTATTGCTCTGTACTGGGTGTTGATGGAGTCGGTTGAATTACGCCAGGCACCATTCATGTTTTGGATTGAAGATTTATCGATTAAGGATCCGCTGTTTATCTTGCCGATCATTATGGGTGTTTCTATGTTTGTTCAAATGTCTTTGAATCCAGCACCACAAGATCCAATGCAGGCTAAGGTAATGAAGTTAATGCCTATTATCTTCACGGTATTCTTCTTATTCTTCCCAGCCGGTTTAGTATTGTACTGGGTTGTGAATAACCTTCTTTCAATTACGCAGCAGTATTTAATTACCAAGCAAATTGAGAATGCAGATAAAGATGCAAAAGCGTAATCGCTCTTTAATCTAGAATACTAAAGGCTGCTTT
>JAPYOO010000466.1 GCA_029938135.1 Bermanella sp.
CCATGCACTAGGCTGCCCCTAATTTGATACAGCACCGATTCAAGTGGGTGTAGGCGTAAAGTGGTGATGGGCGTAAGCGTTGTAGCGCTGTGATGCAGTTGATGAATGCGCCATAAAAAATCAAACTTGTGCATTAAACGGTGTAAACCGTAACGGCTAGCGTCATCCAATATAAATAGAATCAAAGTGTAACCAGCAATCACCCAAGGACCAGTAATCTCACTACTGGCGACATCCCCCACTAAGCGCCAGCCATCCAGCGTACTTAAGGCAATATCAAGGGTAAGCAGTAACCACGGAATGCCCAGCAACATAAATAAGGCACGATTACCCAATGCTAATAAGATGTCCTGTCCAGTGGATGGGTTAAACCAATAAGAAGCCTTCAATAGCTGCTGTAAGTGCCCTTTACGATCCTGCCAGCGCCACAGCGCCCACATAGCGGCCATCAGCAATGAACTAAGCCAATACCCATAATGGGTACGCTTAGAGGGGTCTAATAACCATTCAAATAAAGATTCAATCACAAGGCGCCTAATGCTTTGCCTCAAGTTGAGGCAGGTCAGTTTAACCGCATCTTAAACCGAAACTAATTTAGATTCATTCGCATTTGTGTTTAAATTAGCGCCAATCTCATACCATGTTAGGCTGTTGTTGTGTCTTCATTTTTCATTAAAGCGTCATCTTCACTTTCTGCACTCCTTTTTACCTCACTTGCCTTGGCCAGCGAAGATCCAGTGGAGTTGCAGCAAATCTACATCACCGGCGGTCAGGACGAAATAAGAACCCTACCCGGCAGCGCCACCTTAATTGACCAAGTCTCGTTAGAGCAATTTGAATACACCGATATTCACCGCATCTTAAACGAAGTGCCGGGCATTAATATTCAGGAAGAAGACGGTTACGGCCTACGCCCTAATATTGGTATGCGTGGCTCAAGCGCCGAGCGCAGTAAAAAAATCACCATTATGGAAGACGGTGTATTGTCAGGCCCTGCCCCATACAGTGCGCCCGCCGCATATTACTTCCCTAATGTTTCCCGCATGAGTGCGGTGGAAGTGTTTAAAGGGCCATCGGCTATTCAGTATGGGCCGGCTACCGTAGCCGGTGCCTTAAACCTAGTTAGCCGTGGTATGCCTTACGCAGCACAAGGTGAAGTAGATGCGCAGTTAGGCAGCTTTGATTACCGCCGCTTAAATGCCTATTACGGCGAGCAACAAGGAAATTTTGGTTACCTAGTTGAGGCATTACATGTATCCACCACCGGCTTTAAAGAATTAGACGATGGCGGTGACACAGGATTTGAGCGCAACGACTTTAATCTTAAAACCAGCTACGACCTTAACGGCCAATACCGTCAGCACGTCACCGTAAAATTAGGATACGCGGATGAAAACAGCGACGAAACCTATGTGGGTTTAAGCAAAAGCGATTTTGAAGCCGACCCCTTTCGCCGTTACGCCGCCAGTAGTTTAGATAACATGCAGTGGGAGCATACTCAATTTCAAGTTACCCATGTGTTTGAACCTACTTTAACCAGCCAAGTAACGACAGACGTATACCGCAACGACTTTAGCCGTGACTGGTTTAAGGTGAATAAATTTTCTGGCGATGGAGCACCTAGCATTGAAGATGTATTAAACAACCCAACCCATCCAGATAACAGTGACTACTACAAAGTACTTACCGGTGAATTGGCCAGCAGCGGAACCAATGACAACTTAAAAATTGGTAACAACGGTCGTGACTTTGTATCGCAAGGCGTTCAAACCCGATTAAATATGAGCGCCTTTACACTGGGTTTAAGTCATGAAGTTGAGGTCGGTGTGCGTTTGCATATGGATGAGATTACGCGTAATCATACCGAGCAAGAATACAGCATGACCGACGACGGTTTAGTCTTAAATGATCTTGACCCTAGCGACGACACCACTAAGCAAAATGTTGGTGAAGCCACAGCCCTAGCCGTTTAC
>JAPYOO010000467.1 GCA_029938135.1 Bermanella sp.
GACCCTGTTGATAACCAAAAATACCGGGAGGAATCGGGCTCATGGCGGTTTCACCCCGGCCATTCATAAATATTTTAATATACTCTTCGGTATCGTAAGCAATGGTAATGGCTTGGCGCAACTTACGTGCACGATCATCATAGCCACCTACAATTGGGTCCAGCATGTTAAAACCCATATAATACGTAGAAGGGCGTACTACCTGTTGCAGTACAATATTTTTTTGCTGCATCTCTTCACTTAAACTGATGCCTTCTGATTGCACCGATACTGCCTGATCAAAACTGTCACTGCTGATGCCCGAGCGATCATAGTAACCTTGTAAAAACTTGGTCCAAGTAGGAATAGCTTCTTTTTCTAATCGAAATACATATTTATCAATAAACGGCAGACGTTTGCCGGCATCTTTTAACAAACCCAGCTCTTCATCCCCAGGAGCGCCTTGCGTAGGGTAATATTCTTCACGAAAATTTGGGTTACGCTCTAATACAATTTGCGCATTAGGATTGTTTTCAGTCATTTGATAGGCACCGGTACCAACAGGGTACCAATCCAAACTGATATTTCTCTCCGGCAATCCCGGTAAATGGTAAAAGCGGTCAACCTGCCATGGAACTGGGGCAAAAAAGTGAAAGGCTAACCAGTATTTAAATTGCGGATATTTTCCTTTTAAGCGAATGCTAAATTTATGGTCATCAATTTTTTTCACGCCTTTCATCTCAAACTGACGTAGATCTAACCAATCGTTGTTCGCCATGGATTTACGCCGCTCAGCCAATTCAGCGCTTAGCTCTGTCATTCCCTCAATATATTGGCTTAATAAACCACGCAACGGGGCTAAACGCTTGGGGTCAGCCAAGCGTTTTATTTGGTAGATATAATCATCACTTACCAGTTCTTTACTGCCGGTTTTTTTAAAATCACTTAACACGCTAAAAGCGGCACTTTGTTGTGGGGTTTTAAAGTCGTATGCAAAGCTTTCATCTGTGTTTTTGGCAAACGCGGCGTGGGGCTGATATTGAATGCCGGGTTTTATTTCAAACTCGTAAAGGCTATAGGCGGGGTTATTAGTCGACTTACTTATTTTTTTACCGTTTTTATCCAAGTAGCTCAAAGTGGGCATAGATGTAAGCGTGGCAGGCTCCAATTCGTAAGGCCGCTTTAAATAATGATATTGCAGTGGTGGCTCATAAATTTGATCAATAAAGTTGGATTCGTCCGAGCTAAAAGAGCGAGCGGGATCCAAATGCTTGGGACGTTCTGAGAAGTTTGAATACAACACAGTTTGTTCTTGCTCAACCAGAGCATGTGGGTTGTTCCATGTGGAAGGTTGGCAGCCGGTTAACATCCCAGCAAAGGCTAAAAATAGCCCAATGTGTGGCAGCGCAGTCATGATTCCACTCTATTATTGTTATGTTTTGATTTTGGAATGCTTACCTTACAAAGGCAATCACCATTTTAATTTTTATTAGGCAAAGTGCGCAATTTTTGAACGCATTAGTTGTTATTTTAACCACTTAACTCAGATAACGTTTTAATGTGGCACAAAGCTACCAATATCGGTACAGCTAAGACTGTTTAAGCTTACTTTTAGTTTCATTTACCGATTTTTTATTTTTATTCACATCTGGCACCGGCATGGGTTTTACTTCAGGTTTATCTGGCAATTTAATCACCACCCCACCGCCGCGTTTTCCATGGGGCTGATAATAAACGGTGCAGGCGGTAATGAGGGCCACTACTATTGTTAGCAGCATTAATGACTTAAGCATGATGATTCCAGGGAAGTCGGTACCATTAGTTTAGTACAAGATAAGGAGCTCATATTTTCTGCCAGCTCAAGGGTGCTTTATTACTCCTAAGGACGCCGTAAATATGTCCCTATAGGCTTGAATCGGCATCCTCGGTAATTGCTCCTGCATTACCCTAATAAGTTACGTCCTTGTAACGATGCCTCAAACACCTCAAG
>JAPYOO010000468.1 GCA_029938135.1 Bermanella sp.
TGTTGGGTTTACCTATTAATCAAATAGACCAAAATATTCGTGCTGCACTAGTGGGTCTGCCCATGGGCGTTTATAAAGACAGCCAAGGAGATGATTACAGTATTGTACTTAAATCATCTGATAGTCAGCAACCCGAGCTCAGCGCATTTGATACTCTTATGTTGCGCAGTGAGTCGGGGGCAATGATACCGTTGAAACAAGTATCGAGTATTAAACTAGAAACAAGTCTGCCACGTTTTCAGCATCATAATATGGATCGCTCGGCACAAGTCACCTCGGATGTATTGCCAGGCTTTAATACGGCTAACATTACCGATGAAGTATTAAATGAAATTAACAAAAAAACCTTCCCCAAGGGCGTTGTAATTTCGGTGGGTGGTGAAGAAGAAAATCGTGAAGAAAGTTTTGGCGGCATGGCCAAAGCGCTGATTGTTGCTTTAGTGGGCATATTTGCGGTATTGGTGGTTCAGTTTAAATCGTTTAAGCAGCCGCTGATTGTTTTTAGCGCCATACCCTTTGCCGCCACGGGTGCCTTTTTTGCATTGTTTATTACCGGTTATACCTTTTCGTTTACGGCGTTTGTGGGTTTAACCTCATTGGTGGGAATTGTGGTGAATAACGCGATTATATTAATTGATTACGCCAACCAAAAACATGCACAAGGTGAGTCGTTATTAAACGCCATTATGCAAAGTGCTCAAACGCGCATGACACCCATATTGTTAACAACCGTCACCACCATCGCGGGGTTACTGCCGTTAACATTAAGCGGCTCTACTATGTGGTCACCCATGGGCTGGGCCATTATAGGCGGCTTAATGGTGTCTACGCTGTTAACGTTGTTTGTGGTGCCGGTTTTGTATTTGTTATTTACAGATGAGTTGGAACCAAAAAATACTGAATCAGCGGTTACTGCGGTTGATGATATTTTTCACACATCTTAACTCGTGAAATTTTAGCTCTGAGTTATAAACTTATTGGGGTTTGGTGCGTGTAGGCAGCGACTCAATAGTTGATATTGTGGTGATGTCACAAAGAGAGGATGCTTTCCTATTTATCATTTAGCTATCTATAGGAAGTTATGTTTCAGACGTGGCGGATATCAATTGTTTTCTTAATATTAGCTGTTAAGGTTGAGCCATCAAAAATAACGATTAAGTGCTGCCATGGATGTGCAATGTAAGCATATTAACGTAATGGGAGGAAACTTTTCCTTCTTTCATGAAAATTCTTGTTTGCACATAGGCTGATCGACTGAGATGTCATACATAAGGGAACATCATGGCACATAGAATAAGTATAATCCTATCTTGCATATTACTGTTATCAGGATGTGAACTTGAAAACGAATCCACAGATTCTAAGCTGCCATTAGAACAGCAGAATTGGAGTTTAAAATCTTATGGTTTTCAAATGGGTGAAAAAAATAATCTTGTAAGTGGTTCAAATTACACTTTGGTTTTTGATGGTGCCTCACGTGTATCCGGTTCTTTTGATTGTAATAGCTTTTTTAGCAAGTATACCGCTGACGAAGTGAGGCTGAGTATTGAAGGGATGGTAATAACAAGAGCGTTTTGTAGTCATGCTGATAATGAAACGTTTCAATCTCAGCATGAAACAATCCGTGACGCCCTAATGACGATTCAAACATATAGTATTTCAGGCTACGAATTAACAATCAATTCAACTGATAGTACCCAGCTTATTTATACCGAGACTGAATAATAATTGTTATAACTACTTCGTTACAAGAAGGTAAAAACTTTCCTGCCTTTCCAAAGGTGAAATGAATAAGCTAGAAGGCCAGCTCACCTCTGAGCAGCGCGGCCCGCAGTTGAATCTCCTGACAACCTTATTTTATACGGTTACTCTAATTAGTAGAAACCTCAGAGTTTTTACTGGCCTGATACTGCGCCACCGCATCAAGTGTATTTTGTGGTGTCAGAGATCCACTT
>JAPYOO010000469.1 GCA_029938135.1 Bermanella sp.
CTCTTGATAGGGTTAAAACTTTGCATGGGGCGCGTGGTGCCATAATGACAAGGTTCACTTGTTAACTCTGGTTGCCAACTGTTAAATAGTCGGTCCCAAATAACTAGGGTGCCGCCATAGTTACGGTCTATGTACATGGCATTTTTTGCGTGATGCACTCTATGACTAGACGGTGTAGATAATATGCCTTCAACCAATGGGATTTTAGTAACCGCTTGAGTATGCAACCAAAACTGGTACAGCTTTAAGAAAATAAACAGCACTAAAAACACCATAGGCGGGCAACCCAGTAACGCCAATGGCAAATAAAACACCCACGAAAACGCATATTGAAACGCACTTTGACGAAGCGACGCCGTTAAGTTGTATTCTTCACTTTGGTGATGCCCAACATGCGCGCCCCATAAAAAGTTTACTTCATGGGCAGTACGGTGAAACCAGTAATAACACATATCTAACGCAAAAAAGAATACTACCCAAGTCACCGCCTGTTGCGGGCCAAAATCAAATAGTCGGTAGTTTTCCCACAAAAAAACAAATACTAAAAAGGTGTAGGCCTTTAATAAAGAATCCGACACCAATAACAAAAGCCCCATAGACAAACTAGTAACAGAGTCATTGTAGCGATGCAGTGTGCGACCTTTCATTTTTAAAAATAAAAACTCCGCCAGCATAAATATTAAAAACAGCGGTATCGCCATACCATTGATATTGTATTCACTCATTTTTCACCTGCTTAACACTTATTTTAATTATTATTTAAGGTTGTTTCTCCAGACTACTCCTAGCCACAGCAAAGGTCATTGACACTCAAACCCATTAATTGACATAGTACGACACATAATCGCCTTAAATTCATCACCAACTGTAATAATGGCCACAACACAGAGGCGCTATTAAAGGCGGGGCAAACATGAAACATAGATACATCACCGCCCAATGGACCAATGCCCTTATGGGCAGCTTTGCTAATTTAGGGTTAGACGTAAACGCCATCAGTGAGGGGTTATGGGGCGAACAACAGCAAGTACAGGGCAACAGCCGTATAGAGTTAAGCACCGTGCGCCGCATGTGGCACCGAGCCGATGCACTGGCCAATGATCCCTTATTGGGGCTAAAAATAGGATCCAGCCAAGATAATCGTGCCGTGGGTGTATTGGCACCCGTAATTTGGCACAGCCCCACTGTACGCTGCGCACTGGATAACATTGCTACGTTTCAATTTGTGATCAGTGAAGGCGGTACGTTTCATGTATCGCCCCCCACAGAAAGCGGCCCGCGTATTCAGTGTGAATATGTGCCTTCGGTTAATATAGTGCCTGCCAACCCCCATCAAATACTGGCATTGGTAGTGGGCCTAATGGGTATTATAAGTGCTATCTCAAATACCCAAGTGCAGGCCTTAACGCTTTATATCCCCCCTACATTAAACGCCCGTGCACTGGCCAAACACGTAACGTGCAAGGTGGTAACACGTGCAGGAAATTTGGCGGTGGAGTTTGCATCTGACCATTTAACGCAACCCATATTAGGATGCGACCCGCACCTGTATCAATTAAATGTAGCCTACGCCCAAGAGCTATTACGCAGTAAACGTGACAGCCTTGCCTTTATTGATTCAATTAAAACGTGTGTTCAGCAGTTAGGATATGCCCGCGCGAATATAGATCAGGTTGAGAACACGTTAGAATTGAACAAACGCACCGTGCAGCGAAAATTATCTGAACAGGGCACCAGCTTTAGGCAACTTAAAGAAGAGGTATTAAAAGAACACTGCATTCACTTGTTAGTGACACAAAAACTAGAACTGGAATTAGTGGCACACCAACTGGGGTATTCTGAACCCAGTGCGTTTCACCGTGCCTTTAAAACGTGGTTTGCAATAACCCCTAAACAATTTATTAGCCAGCCTCATTATTAAACTAAGCGCAGAGTAAATTGTTTTTTTAAATA
>JAPYOO010000118.1:0-2244 GCA_029938135.1 Bermanella sp.
TTTATCCCCCCGCACAAATAAGGCCTCCATTACGGCTGTACCCTCTTACTACTTCAATGTCGCCACTGACCAATCCGGGTAGTGTTTTAGGTTCGCCGCAGCTGGTAATAAATTCAGCATTTAACACATCGTTAACGTAAATTAAAATATTGGGCCCCATGGTTTTATCTTTGGCCGAGCCAAAAAACTGAAAGGTTTCTTGTGCTGATACGGTGTCGTCAAAAATAGTATCCGTTTTTGGGGCCTTTTTAAGTTGCTCTACTCTAATGGCCACATTCTCTAACGGGCCGTTATACTTTAATTCAAGCATAGTGAACTGGCCTGCACATGCAGAGCATTCTTCACCTGCGCAAGACGCTTTAACTTTTTGATAGGCGGGTTTTTCGCAGTCCTCACACACTAGGGGTGTGACTTTTATGTAGTTATGGCTGTCGTCTGTTAAGCATACCTCGCCACTAAATCGGCCATCTGGAAATAGCTCAAAACCCAGCGCCTGAGTATCCGTGGTTTCATTAATGACCTCTATGCCTTTTAGTCCCACTAAGCTGTATTTAACAATACTGTTAATCGTCGCTTCAGTTTCATGGTCATAATAAAACCCCCCGGTAATGGCTGAAATAGCCGGTAAAGTAGTGAGCTTACTGACCACGTTTACGGCGAACGTATTAACAACAATGTTTTCTTCTTTTAATTGTTTGGCTGCTTCTACAGCCGATAACCTGTCCCCTTTTTCCTGCGTAATGCCAGAATCAAATGGATGGGTCGGTATGCCATCGGAAAGAAAAACCATGGTTTTAATGTCTTTTTTCTTGGGGTTTTCTGTCTTAAAACTTTCTATGGCCAACTCTAAAGCGGCTTGATAATTAGTAGCAGCTCCACTGGTTCTAGGGGTTTCGGGTGTCATGCCGTTAAGGGTGCTTATAACGGCTTCAAGGTCAGTGGTAAACGCTAAGGGAAGAGTGGCTTCACTGGCAAATCTAATGATGGCAACGTTTAGTTTTTCATCTTCGGTTAGGCGATTTACCAACGCTTTTAAAGCATTAATTTCAATTTCAAATACGGTTTGATCGCCAATGGTTTTTTCACTACTGCTACCCGATGCATCCACCGCCAGTAATATATAAGCCGTGGTTTTTTTACCTCCTACCTTGTACGCTTTCCCGCTAAGGGTAACCGTGCAATCGCAAACGTCATCCCTGCCCGCTATCGTAAGCACGCTTTGGCGAGCAGACTTAAAGGTACGTTCTTCACTATTACTGGGCTGTACTTCAATTTCTATGTAATCCCAGGGTATAGACTCGGCCAGAGTAATAACCCCTTCTATTTTATAGGTATCGCCATCGTTGATGAGTGTGACTTCTTGGCTGTAGGATTCAAACCCATCTTTAGAGGCCGATAAAAGGGCGGTACTTTCAAAGTCGTCGGCGCTTGCCACTACAAAATCGCCATTGGCATCGGTTAAGGCAATGGCTTCAATGCCATCTATGGTGACTAAGGCATTTTCCACAAAGCTCGCATCCTCGGCCTGGATTGTGCCTGAGATGGTATAGCTGGGAGTATTATCCGACTCTGTATCAGCATCTTGGCAGCCGCTTAAAAGCAGTGCCAACAGCACTAAGAACGTAATCGTAAAAGAGGCTAAATTTGATGTGACTGCAATAAGATGTCTCATGGACCAACCTCTTAGAATGAACACGCTGATATTTATAAATGGTACCAATACGTCAATAATTGAAATATCACTTACACAATAGTGTATGCCATTTTCTGCTCGTTTAATTCTAGGATTTTCCCGTGCTTACTTTATTTTGGAATATAAAAATAACGTATTAGACGCTAATAACGAGGTCCTAACCGTTATTTGTATTTATTGAATATTGGTGTACTGGTTTGTCACGGCTGTTATTAATAAATGAGCGTATGGCTAGAAATCAAAATAAGGACAGAGGCATTTATGAGGCCATATAAGTATTCGGAATATTACTGATGTACTTATGCTCAAGTGATTTACAGCAGCGCTAAACACAAAAAATCAAGCTTTAGACGCTGTTTGAAAAAGGTGAGATAAAATTTAAAAATGACTAGTCAATGACGTTTATTTCCCAATTGGGCATGCCACCAAAATGGGAGGCAAGAAAATATATGAAGGCACGGACACGCGAAGGCATGTGCTGGGTCAGTGGGTAAATCGCGTAATTGAATTTACAGCCCTATTCAGAGTGGTCACCTGAGGTCGCTCTTTAT
>JAPYOO010000118.1:2344-11125 GCA_029938135.1 Bermanella sp.
TTTTTCTACTAATTTTCTTTAAGTGAGCTTTAAAACTCTAGGTCATTCGATGATGTAATATTATTTCCCAGAGTAATTTGCAGCTATATATTCACCAGAAATTGTTAAAAACACATAAAGTTTTTTCTTTTCTACATCCGTGATTTCATCATTTAAATAAATGACAACCCATTCAGGGTGACCACCGCGCTGATCTTTTTTAACAGAGTCAGCCTTTATCATTGACCACGTTTTATCAATTTTCTCTCTTTTAACCAATGATGCCCTAACTTTGTCAGCATTTTTTTCAGCGCCTGCTTGATCAACGGGTGTTTGTGCATGGCTGTGACCATGATCGTGCCCAGAACCTGCCAAAGCAGGAACACCAAAAAGTAAACTGGTTAAAAAAAGTGTTGTTGCTAACGTTTTCATAGTTTTTGTCCGTTCTTAGTTAATATTATCGTGTTTGCTTGGGTTATTATCATGTGAGTTATCATCATGTGAATGCCCATGATCTGAACAGCCCGCTAATATCATGATAATAAAACCCAGTAGTAGTAATTTTGTTTGTGGCATTAAATTATCCCGTTAATCAATAGTATCGTGTGCAGGTACATTATTTTCCGCTGCTGGCTTTGTGACATTAGTATCGGTCGGTACATCCAAGCGTGTATAAGCCCCTTTTACATTCAAGGTAATAACAACGGGGAATGCGTTATTGTTTTTCCAGTACCAGCCATGATTACCTTCAAAAATAGACGTTAACGAACCGCTTGCAATGGCTTTTGTGTTTTTATCAAAGCTTTTAAAGTACCCGCTATTATCGCCTTTGGGTTCGCCGTGTAAATCAAAAAATAACACGCCCTTATCTGTTTTCCATTCATAGTTAAGGGTGGCGCCTTTTACAAGTCCTAGTTTATATTCCTTATCTCCCCTAGCGGGAATGGTAACCATAATGGTGTCGGTGAAGTCGGCTGACTTCAAAGGCTCCATTTTTGCAATTTGCACGGGCTTTACAGGGGTAGAGAGCGCTTGTGTATTCACGAAATGTTCATAGCCATGCATCTGCATAAGGAATAGGAACATGCCAGCAAGGATTAAAAAATAATTGCATACTTTACTAAAGGCAGGGAAGGCGTGACTTTTTTTAAAGGCAGTAATAAATAACAACATAAGCGCCAGTGCTGAGATTTGGCCAAGCTCTATACCCACATTAAAAGAGATAATGTTAAGCAATAGATTGTCTGTATCCAGTGGCAATTGCTGTAAGCGTGTAGACAACCCCAGGCCGTGTATTAAGCCTAAGCTAAATATCATTGTGAGCATGTTGGGTGCGTTGATATTTAGATGCTTGTTAAATCCATCCAAATTTTGAAAGGCGATATAACAAACACTTAAAGCAATCACCGCATCGATTAAAAAGTAATTAATCTGAATGGCGTTAAAGGTCGCAATGATAAGCGTGATGCTATGCCCGACCGTGAACGCAGTGATGTATTTAACAATATCCTTAAACTTGCTTAAGAAAAAAATAATGCCAAACACAAAGGCTAAATGGTCGTAGCCCGATAACATATGGGTTGCGCCTATCCATATGAAACGTAGGTTGCCGCCCTCGATGATCAATAGCTTTTCAGCCTCAGACATACCGTGCCCAAACGCTAAACTTGTAAATAGAGTAAAAAATACGGCTAAAAGCCATCGTGATTGCCACAGCAATCTATTGGTAATAGATAACACAAAATACCTCGATAATTGTAGGCACAATTTTACGGCCTAAAATAAATTAAGAATGAGTCTGAAAAGGCAAAATAAAGGCCAACAGATTCTACAAATTAAAAGAATTACGAGACGTTAGGCGGGGCGCGAGGGTGTGTTGTTGAAAGGCTATGATAACTGAGTTTAGTATTTGAAAAAATATTAGGGCTTATATTAACCCTAATACTAGCGGGTGGCAGCTGAAATATTGAGGTAAGGGTTATGGCACTAGGGGCTGGATGGTGTTTGTCTTTCTTTTGTAAGCTGACATTAGAATCCAACTCTATGGTATTTACATTATTTTCTTGATGGGCAGTATCAATGGCTTGAGCCACTAAATCATGAGTATGCACTGTCGACGGATGCTGATGCGCAGCACCATCGTGATCATGCTGTTCTTCCAAATGGATATGCACAGTCATAAATTGTGCAGCTACAAAGGCAGTCACAAGCAGTAATGTTGCGTAATTTGACCACAATTTAGTGGTTTTTAGATTTATCATTTATCTGCATGGTACCTATTTATTATGTAATGCGATGTATATTTACACATATTTACATATATTTAGGCATAACCAAGCTAGCAAGGCACTCATAATTGAAAACAACACCGTAATAATAAAAAACACCGCATAACCACGGACTAAAAGATCGGTACATAATACAAATTCCTAATGTTAAGTCCCTTTGCATCGGTACAACTAAGGCTTTTATCCCGTCACCGACGCATTGATTGACGTGCATGGCCATTAAGATAGACTGCCTTATACTCATAATAATCAAAACACTTATCCTGAGCTGAAAAGCATCAAGGAATAGGGAATATACTAATGGAATTACCCGTACTCACCTCCTTTTCTATCTACATGCTCTTTATGATAGGTATAGGCGTCTATTTTTATTTTAAAACCGACGATCTTAGTGATTATGTACTAGGAGGTAGGCGACTTGGACCCAGTGTGACCGCGCTTAGTGCGGGTGCATCCGATATGAGTGGTTGGTTGCTGCTTGGTTTGCCCGGGTTAATGTATACCGATGGTATTGTAGGAAGCTGGATCGCAATTGGATTAATCGTGGGTGCCTTTATTAATTGGCATTACGTAGCAAAAGCGTTGCGTATTTATACTCATCGCCTAAATGACTCCATTACAATTCCTGATTATTTTGCAAACCGTTTTGAAGACAAAGAAAATATATTACGCGTGGTAACCGCGGTCGTTATTTTACTATTTTATACACTTTATACTTCTTCAGGGTTGGTGGGTGGCGCTAAATTGTTTGAGGCCGCCTTCGATCTTGATTACTCTACCGCCTTAATGATCGGCAGTTTTGTTATCGTCTCTTATACCTTCCTTGGCGGCTACAATGCTGTTAGCTGGACAGATTTCATTCAGGGCATTCTTATGATGCTGGCGCTAATTATTACCCCTTTAGTGGTGATTTTCCATATTGGTGGTATAGACGAAGGTTTGAATTTAATTGCGTCGGTTGATTCTACAAAATTGGATATGTTTAACAGTGCCTCGCTTATTGGCATTATCTCTTTATTAGCGTGGGGTCTTGGATACTTTGGGCAGCCGCATATTTTAGTGCGTTTTATGTCTATCCGTCATGAAGACGACATGCATCGCGCTAAACTGATTGGCATGACATGGATGGTGCTTTCGGTTGTGGGCTC
Source organism: Bermanella sp. (assembly GCA_029938135.1). GTDB lineage: Bacteria > Pseudomonadota > Gammaproteobacteria > Pseudomonadales > Oceanobacteraceae > Bermanella. The sequence goes on from JAPYOO010000118.1 coordinate 5,760, forward strand.
GTTAGCGGTTGGATTTTTTGGTTTTGCTTATGTCATCGCCGAAGGCGTTAATATTAACGACAGTGAAAAGATCTTTATTACACTCACGCAGCTTCTTTTTAATCCGTGGATTGCCGGCTTCTTACTGGCCGCCATATTGGCCGCCATTATGAGCACCATAGACTCTCAACTGTTGGTTTCATCATCGGTACTTACCCGCGATATTTACCATGCCATGCTGCGTAAAGACGCTTCAAACAGTGAACTTGTTTGGGTGGGTCGTGCAACGGTGGTGATTATCGCGCTGGTTGCTTGGTATATTTCAACCGACAAAGACTCTAGCGTGTTACAACTTGTGTCTTATGCCTGGGCGGGATTTGGTGCCGCATTTGGCCCATTGGTTATCCTTTCTCTATATAAGCGCAACATCAACCGTTTAGGTGCACTGGCGGGCATGATAACCGGTTCGCTAACCGTGATTATCTGGAAGCCGCTTGAAGGTGGATTATTTGATGTATATGAATTGCTACCTGGGTTTGTCTTTGCTTGGTTGGCCATTTTATTGTTTAGTAAAATAGGCGCGCAAAACTCAGAAGAAGGGTTACAAGCGTTTGATGACGTACATAAAAGCCTTAAAGGTTAAAACGTGTATGTAATCAAAGAGTAAAATAAAAAGTAAATGAAAGAAAAGTAAATAATAAAGGGTCAGGCTCATTGGTTCAGATAACTGAAATCAATGAGTCTGACCTTTTATGTTTTAGCCTTAAGGAATTTTTATGACACGAACTTTATTAACAGCCGTTGTAGTCGGTACTGCGCTGTTAACACCCTTTACGGTACAAGCCGCTGACCCACTTGCTGATCAGATGAAGGCCAGCGCCGAGATGGGCTATATTGCCACTTCGGGTAATACGGACAACCAAACCCTAATCGCCAAATTTAGCCTAGAGAATGGCTGGTTAGACTGGCGCAATCATTTTAACATCGAAGCATTGCAAACCGATGCCGATGGCACAACCACCGCCCAGAAATACAGCGTAAATGATCAGCTAGATTATAAATTTAATGAATATGACTATTTGTTTGTACAAGCCGAATACGAAAATGACGAGTTTAACGGTTTTGAATATACCGCTAAGCTCGCGGCTGGTTACGGTCGTCGATTATTAAATACCGATACTCAAATGCTGGATGTAGAATTTGGCCCTAGTGACCGTTTTTTTAAAGAGGATGTTAACGGGGCTACAAATGATGATGAGTTGCTGGGTCGTTTAAATGCCAACTATCTGTACCACCTTTCAGAGTCTGCTAAGTTCACCCAACAAGTAGAATATGAAACAGGTGAAAATAACAGCTTGGCTAAATCGGTTAGTGCTATTAAAGCCCAACTTAACGGAAGCCTTGCTTTAAAAGTAAGCTACACCGTTAAATACACTGAAGAAGTCCCTGCAGAAACCGATGATACCGATACTGAAACTGCCGTCACCTTAGTCTATACATTTAAGTAATATGTTGTGCTGGCGTGTACAAAGACAGTTTGTTTATGTCTTTATACATGCTGTCAGCAACCTTAAGTGAATCTGCCTTTATAATTAATCATCATCCCGCAATAATCCCCCCAAAAAAACCACATTTATTTTGTATTACTAACGTTTAAATAGTTGGGGCGAATAATGCATTCAATTCATTAAGTGTTGATGAACCGCGTAAATTCAATACCAAGCATGTAACAGATGTAACACCTGTAACAATTGTTACTAGAAAGTGTAACAGCTGAACAGTATTCGTCGTTGATTAGAGGCTCCTATGTTAGCAAAAGAGAAGTTAGTGGTTACAGGAACCCAGAAGTTTCCTATAAGGACTTCCACAGAATTAATTGACTACTGTCATCAACACTTTCAGTTTGTTCCTAAACATCTTGGGGAATTATTGGTGGATGCAGATGTTATTAGCCAGCAACAGTTAAAAAAAGCATTAGACGATCAAAAAGCGAATGCAAAGTTAAGGATTGGTGAAGTGCTAATTGATAGTGGTATTGCCAGTAGAGAACAAATAGATATAGCACTTTGTCAGCGATTTGGTGTTCCATTTGTTCAGTTGAATGACTTTTCCATTGAGCAGGAATGTCTAGATAAAATTCCTTTGTATATGGCTAGAAGAAATTTGGTCTTGCCACTGGTACTTGATGGCGAGACGTTAATCGTGTGTGTTAATGACCCTACCAATATTGAAATGTTGGATATGCTAAGATTTTTTACCGGCAGAAATCTAGAGGTGGCTGTCGCGACAAAAGAAGAATTAGAATCTGCAATTAGCTTCTGTTATGAAGGGCAGCAAGTACAGGAAGCTTTACAAAATATTGAACTACCTTGCAGCATTAAGACTAATGACCAGTCGATTAAAGAATTAACTGATGAAGAAAAGAAACCAGTAGTAAAATTAGTACAAAATATTATATCAGACGCCATTAATAAACGCGCTTCAGATATTCACATAAGGCCAAGTGAAACAAAAGTAAATATATTCTTAAGGGTGGATGGCGACCTTAAATGTCATAATAGTTTTGATTTAAGATTACTACCTGCAATTGTAAACCGCATAAAAATATGTTCTGGAATGGACATTACCGAACGCCGATTGCCCCAAGACGGCCGCTCTACAGTTAATCAGGGTGTGCGTAAGTTTGATTTAAGAATTTCTATAATGCCAACGGTAAGAGGAGAGAGCGTTGTTATACGAGTACTTTCAAGTAAAAATTTAGCAAAAAGTCTTAAAGATTTAGGATTTTCAAGATCAGACACTATCGGTATTAATCATATTCTTAATCGCAGCAATGGACTGTTCCTAGTAACCGGGCCCACAGGCTCAGGTAAAACCACAACACTATACAGTGCCCTTGAAACGCTAAAAGAGCGCGATATAAACGTAATTACGGTGGAGGACCCTGTGGAATACAGAATGGATAAAGTCACTCAAATTCAGGTTAATCATCAATTAGAATATGGTTTTTCTAAAGCGCTACGACATATATTACGCCACGACCCCGATGCCATAATGATAGGCGAAATACGAGACAAAGAAACCGCAAATATTGCCATAGAAAGTGCCCTTACCGGGCATATAGTATTAAGTACTCTGCATACAAATGATGCCGTTAGTACCATTACTAGGTTAGTTGAAGTAGGTATTGAACCTTATATGATTAGTAGTTGTTTACTAGGAGTACTTGCGCAACGATTGGTAAAATTAAACTGCGTGCATTGTTTAGAAGTAGAGCAGGTAAGTGACGTTATTCGTGATGAACTGGGTGTCGGTAAAGAACAAGAGTTTTTTCAGTCTACAGGTTGTCATCATTGCCAGCATAGTGGAATTAATGGCAGAAGGACGGTGTATGAATTATTGGTATTATCGGATGACTTTAAAAAGCTGTTAAATAAAGGGGGTAGTGCTGCTGAATTAACCTCGCAGAGTTTAAAAGATGGCATGGTAGCACTTACGGATAATGCACTAATGTTAGCACAACAAAAGAAGGTCTCTTTACAAGAAGTGTACCGTGTAAGGTTAGAGTGATAATTACATATCTAATTCTAAATAACCCTATCATTTTGATAATAGAAATTTAGAACCTAGTATTCTAGTCTAGGTATTCTGAAGCGAACATTAACTTTTGTAAGTAAATGAACATTAACCTCAGAATAATCAAAGATATAAATTTCCTTACATCACAATCCAGCTAATAATAAAAAACAGCAACAAACCTAACGGGCCAAACATTAAGGTCAATAGATAACAGGGAATTAACAGCCAATGGCTGATTTCCAGCAGAGTGCCTTCTTGTTGAATATACACGGCCGCCATCAAATCAAACGCCAATATATGAACCCACGCAGCTAAAATTGCCACGGGGTTTTGGAACAAGGCGACCACACCGCGCAGGTTAAAAAAACTAGGACGGTCAGATCCACGTACGGGTTTCACCTTGAATGACGAATAAAGTAAGTATGCGTATATAAGTGCCAATAAGCTCACAACAACAAATGCTACAAATTTTGAACCGTCATCCCAAAATGGCAGTCCTATAATAGTGACCCAACCGCATAGCGCAATAGCATTAAATACTTTGAAAAGTGTCTTTAATTTTTGATAATTAGGCAGTGAATCAAGTGTTTCTTTCAATGTTTTATCCTCAATATGTAAATGAAACTGCCGGTAGTATGCCTGTTTTCGACGACGATATTAAAAATGATTAGGCGAATCAATATTCATACAAGTTAACCAGCACCCGTAAAACTTAGCCATAACTTGCACGTATTAAGTGCTGACTATAAATCGTGTGCATATCTGGCCAGCATCTCTTTTTGACTCTCGGGTGTGTCCTTTATACAAAGTTGGTCGTTAACCATTTTTCCCATTGTAGGTAGTAGCGAACGCTCAACCTGTGATTCGGCAGACCAAAGCTCAGAGCGCATTAACGCCTTAGCACAATGCAAAAACACTTCTGTAATGGTTAACTCAATACAGGTTTTTGGCGGGTTTTGTTCATTCAAGAAAAGCCCTAAATATTTGGCATCAGTAGAGATACGCGCAACGCCATTCACTCTAAGGGTTTCATCAATACCTGGGATTAAAAATAGACATCCCATATCACCTGTTTCAACGATATTGGTAAGGCTATCTAGCCGTCTATTCCCTTTTGAGTCAGGAAATACAATACATGTTTCATTGATGATTTTTACAAATCCAGGTTCTCCACCACGGGGTGAACAATCCATTAAACCGGTTTTTGCACGGGTAGCGATTGTTACAAATGGCGAGTGTTGAATGTAATTAATAGAGTGGCGTTCTAAACAAGACAGCTGCTTATCTTTTGCTCGCCCTTTGGGATCACCATAAATCTCTCTAAGCTGTTCTTCTGAGGTAATGTGCATATCTATCCTTGATACTTAACGCTGTAAAAATGACTAAACCAGATTACATGGCCTTATTAGGGCAACTCACTAAAACCAAGGAAAAATCCCTACAACAAACATACCCAACAACCCTATTAAACTCACAACAAACGCAATGCTGCGACAAAGCTTTAAATTTAAGTAATAAAATACCATATGTGCAACACGGCCTACTAAATAGACCACCGCGCTTATGTTAAGCCAGTGAGGGTTTGCAGACGATAAAATGGCGAAGCCCACAAACAATATAAAAATAGCCACGCTTTCATTGGTATTTGAAAGCGTTCTTGATGCACGAAACAACAGATCACTATGATCTGCGGGAATAGGATAGCCTGGAACATGTTTAGCTTTAAGGCCTATTACATCCACAATAATAATCTGTAATAAAAACGCTAAACCGGCCAAGCCCATGACGAGTATTGTTATTTTATACGG
>JAPYOO010000470.1 GCA_029938135.1 Bermanella sp.
GTACTGGCGAATCTGTTGAGATCGTTGGTATTAAAGACACAACTACAACTACCGTTACCGGTGTTGAGATGTTCCGTAAGCTTCTAGACGAAGGTCGTGCTGGCGAGAACTGTGGTGTTCTTCTGCGTGGTACTAAGCGTGAAGATGTGCAGCGTGGTCAGGTTCTTTGTAAGCCTGGTTCTGTTACGCCTCACACTAAGTTCATGGGTGAGATCTACGTTCTTAAGAAAGAAGAAGGCGGTCGTCACACTCCTTTCTTTAAAGGATACCGTCCACAGTTCTTCTTCCGTACTACTGACGTAACAGGTGCTTGTGAGCTACCTGAAGGCGTTGAGATGGTAATGCCTGGCGATAACGTTCAGATGGAAGTTACTTTGATTCACCCAGTAGCGATGGACGACGGCTTACGCTTCGCTATCCGTGAAGGTGGTCGTACTGTTGGTGCGGGTGTTGTAGCTAAAGTTGTTGAGTAACTATTAATTTAGTTATCAACCTTTAATACGCACTAAGAAAAAGGTCTCTTTGGAGGCCTTTTTTTATGCCTGCAGAAAAGTGAGCGTGGTGCTGTTGTGTTGCGGGTGGGCTGGGTTGTTGGGCGGTATCGGCTTTAGTGTGTGCCAGTCTTTGTTATATTTTGAGTTTATGTGTGGGTGTTTTAGTGGTGTATATTTGCCATTAGCATGTTTGTGGGACGGGTGAGCTATTTCTTTAGATAAAAAGTACCTAAGCAGTTGATTTTTATACTGACTGAAGTAGAATGCGCAGCCCGTACATCGGGATAGGCCAGTAGTTCAATTGGTAGAGCGTCGGTCTCCAAAACCGAATGCTGGGGGTTCGAGTCCCTCCTGGCCTGCCAATATTCTAAGAAAGTGGCACTTGTGCCGCTTTTTTTTGTTATAGGAAATCGCAATATGAGTGAAAGTACTGAAACCGCAAAAGCACCTTTAAGCGCTGTTAAATGGCTACTTGCTATTTCTCTGGCTGCCGGTGCAATTGTTGGTAACGTAGTGTATGCAGAAATTGGTTTGCTTTATCGCATTCTGGCCGTAGTTGCTGTTATGGGTTTGGCTACTGCTATCGCGGCCACCACTACTAGGGGTCGTGCGTTCAGGATTTTACTTAAAGAAGCGAATATCGAACGTCGCAAAGTTGTATGGCCAACTCGTCAAGAAACAACACAAACAACGTTGATTGTTGTGGCTGTGGTGATTTTGGTTGCTATTTTGTTGTGGGGTTTGGATTCTCTGCTAAGCTGGATCATTTCTAGCGTGATTGGATAGGGAGAGCGACAATGGCGATGCGTTGGTACGTAGTTCATGCCTATTCAGGTTATGAAAAGCGAGTAATGAACTCGTTGATAGAGCAGGTTGAATTGACAGGCATGCAAGACAGCTTTGGTGAGATATTAGTTCCCACCGAAGAAGTGATTGAGATGCGCGACGGCAAGAAACGCAGGAGCGAGCGTAAGTTCTATCCTGGTTATGTGCTGGTTGAAATGGACATGAATGACGCGAGCTGGCACTTGGTTAAGGATACACCACGTGTTTTAGGTTTTATCGGTGGTACTAAAGATAAGCCAGCTCCTATTACTAAAAAAGAATCAGATGCTATCTTGCAGCGCATTCAAGATGGTGCAGATGGCCAGCCTACTCATAAAACAGTTTACGAGCCAGGCGAGCTTATCCGAGTTATCGACGGTCCCTTTGCAGACTTTAATGGTGTGGTTGAGACGGTTGATTACGCTAAGTCACGCTTAAAAGTGGCGGTTACAATATTCGGGCGTTCTACCCCAGTCGAGCTAGAGTTCGGTCAAGTAGAAAAAGCAGCTTAATTACGTTTGTAGTTAAGCTAATCGGGAAGCCGCAAGGCGCTATACCCACATTACGAGGTTATTATGGCTAAGCAAGTAACAGCTTACATCAAACTGCAAGTGCAGGCTGGTAAAGCA
>JAPYOO010000471.1 GCA_029938135.1 Bermanella sp.
AGTTTGTCGGTCATGGGCAACAAGTGGTTTACGTCTTCTATGGCGTAATGAATTTGGCTGTCACTTAACGGGCGTTTTAGCCAATCACTGCGCGTTTCACCCTTGTCTAAATCTACATCCACAAGCAATTTCACAAGTTTTTGATAACCCATGATGCCACCCATGCTGGCCATACAAGCTGCCAATTGAGTATCAAATATTGGGCGCGGTAAAACCCCTAAACTGTGGAAAAACACATCTAGGTCTTCACTGGGGCTGTGCAAAACCTTTAGTACGCTCTCACAACTGAACACATCCACTAACGGCTGCCATTGATCTATTTTTGTAGGATCAATGAGGTAGCTTTGTTGACCATCATTTATTTGAATCAATGCCAGTATGGGATAAAACGTATCCACACGCATGAATTCACTGTCTAGGGCGATGCGATCTAGTTCTAGCCATTGCTTGGCCACTTCGGCCAATGATTCATTACTTTGAATGGTGATGTGTGACATAAGGCTTCTATTTAATTAATTGTGTAAAAATTTAAGCGTTAAGATATATCTATGCGACCCGCTAACGCATGCGCTAGGGTGCCGCCATCCACATATTCCAGCTCGCCTCCCAAAGGAACGCCATGGGCAATTCGGCTCACCACAACATCCAGACTAAATAACAATTGCTGAATAAACTGCGCAGTGGCTTCCCCTTCTACAGTGGGGTTGGTGGCTAGGATAATTTCCTTTACTTGGTTTTCTATCACTAACGCTTTTAATTTATCTAAACCTAATGCGTCTGGACCAATGCCCTCTATGGGAGATAGGCGTCCAAACAATACAAAGTATCGACCGCGAAAGCCGGTTTGCTCTATAGCCAAAACTTCAGCAGGTGTTTCCACCACACACAATGTGCTTTGGTCGCGCTTAACATCGTCACACACCGGGCACAGCGGGTTTTCGGTTAGGTTTCGACACTTGTCACAATGCCCTACTTTTTCAAGGGCCTCGTTTAAGTGCTCAACCAACATGGCGGCACCGGCTTTGTCTTTTTCTAACAAATACAAAGCCAAGCGCTGGGCGGATTTAGGCCCTACCCCAGGCAGAATAGTAAGCGACGTCACTAACTGATTAATTAACGGGCTAAGGGATGCCATGGTTAAATCCTAATTATAATCTAGATTGCAAGCTTAAAACGGAAGCTTCATGCCGCCTGGTAAACCCATACCCTGAGTCATGTTGCCCATTTTATCAGAAGAGGCCGCTTCGATTTTACGCACAGCGTCATTTACAGCTGCTGCCAATAGATCTTCAATGATCTCTTTATCTTCTTCCATTAAAGAATCATCTAAAGATACGCTTTTAACGTCGTGACGACCTGTCATGACTACTTTTACCAAACCACCGCCTGATTCGCCTTCAGTGACTGCATTGGCCAACTCTTCCTGGACCTTTTGCATTTTTTCCTGCATTTTTTGCGCTTGCTTCATCAAGCCGCCCATGCCGCCTTTCATCATGCTGATATCCTCAATTTTAATCGTTTCAAATATTGTTTTTATACTCTAAATGCTGAAATTTAAGCATCTAGAGGCGTAATACTGTCCATTATAACCTGCGCATTGAACGATTGTCGCAGGGCTTGCACTTTTGGGTCTTGCTCTATGCTTTCAACGGCCGCCTGTAAGCGGTCGGCTACTAGCCTTTGGTGACGTTGAGCGGGGGTTTCATACTGCATATCCCCTTCAATTACCTGCACTTTATAGTCACTATTAAGCGTGGCATTTAATATGTTGTTAAATTTTTGTTGATGATTTTCACCAAACAGGCGCATGTGGCCGGCGTCACTGTGAAACAACAAATTACTGCCATCTACCGTCATTAAACAGGTATTGGCCACAAGGTTGCGCAACATGCCCTCTAAGGGCAAAGCCGTGAACATGATGGGCCAGCTTTGAGATGACAG
>JAPYOO010000472.1 GCA_029938135.1 Bermanella sp.
GATTTTGGCAACCGTACATAAATGGGGCAATTGTTCTTGGCCAAATCAAAACCTTTTTCTTTAAGCGGGGCCTTTAAATGTTTAAAGGTGCCAGTTAACGATATCTGTTGGTTCACCCGTAAAAATATCGGAATGGAATACTCGGGCATATTCTCTTGCAGGCGTGTCACTAGGTTTTCAAAGTCAAAGTCGGCCACTGCTCCCTCTAATTTTAAACTGGCCATGCCAGCGCGCCCATTGGTATTAGGAATCTCTACTCCGTAGACAATAGCTTCGCTAATGCCCGCCACTTCTTCTACCAACATTTCTACTTCGGTGGTGGATACGTTTTCGCCCTTCCAACGAAAGGTATCACCGCAGCGATCTACAAACTGTGCATGTCTAAACCCCATGTTTAACATGATGTCGCCGGTGTTAAACCAGCGATCGGATTTTTTAAAGGCCCCATCAATAATCACCGATTGAGTTTTGCCGCTGTCGGTATAACCAATAAAAGGGCTTTTGGGAGTGATCTCACCGATTAATAAACCGCTTTCACCCTTCTTAACTTTTTGCATCTTTCCTTTATTATTCAAGATGGGTTTTTCGGTTTCACGGTCGTATTTCACTATGGCAAACGGAAACGGGCTTACCCCTACCGTTTGGTCAAAATTGAATAAATTAGTAAAACCAATGTTGCCCTCGCTTGAGCCATAAAATTCCATAATTTTTTTAATGGCGAAACGTTCTTTAAATTCTTTCCAAATGGCAGGGCGTAAACCGTTGCCCACAATGATGCGAATATTATGTAGATGGTCGTCACTTTGCTTGGGCTGCTCTAATAAGTAACGGCACAACTCCCCCACGTAGCCAAAAGAAGTGGCTTTGTGTTTTTTAATATCTTGCCAAAAATTGGAGGCGCTAAACTTACGGGTCATGACTAAACACGCCCCTTGTGCCAATACCGATCCCCAACACACACCCAGGGCGGTTGCATGGTAAAACGGCAGGGGCACATATAAACGGTCGTTTTTTGTTAAGCGCACCGCCGTTAACCCAAATGAGCCGTATAGTTTCATGAAGCGCCCATTATTAAAAATAACCGCTTTGGGCAAACCGGTGGTACCCGAGGTATACAAGTAAAAACACGGATCATCGCTGGTGATCGGAGCGGCCAACTTAGGGTTGTGAGTGCTTTGCGTTTTAATAAGCTCGGCCAGGTTTAGCCAGTTTTGTGGACAATGAGTAAGGGTTGTTAAGGTGTCTACATTGGCTAAAAATAAATGCTGCTGTATGGAGCTGGGTAAATGGCGAATATCTTCGTAGGCCTGATAACACTCTTCACCAGCTATGATCACTTTTGGTTTACTGATGTTAATGCTGTGGGCCAGCACTTTGCCTTTTTGTGCGGTATTTAGCATGGCACTTACCGCGCCTATTTTGGCACAGGCTAATACACAGGCTAAAAGCTCTGGGCGGTTTTCAATAAATATGGCCACACAATCACCCTTTTCTACCCCTTGGTTTAACAGGTAGTGGCTAATGCTGTTCACCCACACATTAAGCTGTGTATACGTGAGCTGAGTATCTTCAAAGAGTATGGCAGGTCCATGGGGGTTCTTTTTTACCGCGCCATCAAAACACAGACCTAAGCCCATTGCTTTGGTTTTATTGGTGTTTTTGGCCACCCTAGAGCCCTTGATTAGGCTGGGTAATTGCAGCATCAGACCGGGCAGGCGTGATAATACTTGTGACGTGCGAATGACGGAGTTTTGGCTCATCTAAAATCCAGTATCGTTATTTTTATGTTTGGATTGGCGAGGTCACTTTTAACCTTACAGCGTAAAGATATATGAAATTTGGCAATTATGTCAATGAAAACCATAGCAATAGTGCCCTGAAATAGCGTTAAGTCGCCTTGCGCTATAAAAAACAAATATAAGCCAGTCTATTCAC
>JAPYOO010000119.1 GCA_029938135.1 Bermanella sp.
AATCTTGAAAACGTAAATATCGATATCCTGGATTTTGAAAAGCTGACTCAGTTTGCGCAAGACAATGACTGTGGACTTACTATTGTTGGTCCAGAAGTACCTTTGGTTGAAGGCGTTGTAGACTTTTTTGAAGCTAAAAACCTTAAGTGTTTTGGCCCGTCTAAAGGGGCTGCACAATTGGAAGGCTCTAAAGCCTTTACTAAAGACTTTTTAGCGCGTCAAAATATCCCTACCGGTGCTTACCAGAACTTCACCGAAGTGGAGCCTGCGCTTGCCTACCTTGAAAAAATGGGTGCGCCTATTGTGGTTAAGGCCGACGGTCTTGCCGCAGGTAAAGGCGTGATAGTGGCCGAAACCCTTGAACAAGCTCAAGATGCTGTGAAAGATATGCTGTCTGGTAATGCCTTTGGTGAAGCGGGCTGTCGTGTGGTTATTGAAGAATTTTTAGCCGGTGAAGAAGCCAGCTTTATAGTCATGGTAGACGGTAAAAACATTTTACCTATGGCCACTAGCCAAGACCATAAACGAGTAGGCAATGGCGACACAGGACCGAATACCGGTGGCATGGGTGCATACTCTCCTGCGCCAGTTGTAACCCCTGAAATTCATGATCGCATCATGAAAGAAGTCATTGTCCCTACTGTTGAAGGCATGGCTGCGGAAGGCAATGATTACACCGGCTTTTTATACGCAGGCTTAATGATTGACGAGACTGGCACACCTAAGGTTATTGAATATAACTGTCGTTTTGGTGACCCAGAAACTCAACCTATTATGTTGCGTATGCAATCCGATTTAGTTGAACTTTGTTTAGCGGCCTTGGATAAAGATGGCCTAGTGGGCAAGACGGCACAATGGGATCCACGTGCTGCCATTGGCGTAGTATTAGCCGCCGGCGGTTACCCTGAAGCCTATGCTAAAGGCGCAGTCATCTCGGGTATTCCGACGACGGATGTGGCGGGTGAAAAAGTTTTCCACGCAGGCACTAAACTTAATGACAATGGCGAAGCTGTAAGCAACGGTGGACGAGTACTATGCGCAACCGCCATGGGTGATACCGTAAGTATTGCTCAAAAGCGTGCCTATGCACTCACTAAAAAAATCAGTTGGAAAGACAGTTTCTATCGCACCGACATTGGCTATCGTGCCATAGCTCGTGAACAAAAATAGTAAGCTGTGCACATTAAACTCTGGTGAGAAATAAACGTCTCACCAGATATTTGATCTTCAACTTCCAATAATAAAAATTATGCGCCTATTTATTCTTTTTTGCTTTCTGTGTTTATCCTTCTCTCATTCAACTCTTGCCGGTGAGCAAGAGCACATTGCGAACGAAAGCACTGCTTCTGCGTTTATCATTAAGCAACAAGAACACCGCATCATCCTGGCGGATGGCCCCATTGAAATTAATTTACAAAATAGTATGCAATGGCTCCAAGCCGATCATCAAAGCTTTAGCTTAGGACAGTTACAACTGGCCTCAACACCTGACTTTCAAAGTCTTGAGTTCAACCCCTTCATGCAGGGAAAAAAAAGCTATTGGCTACGTTTCCACGTCATAAACCCTCTTAAACATAGCCTACCACTGGCGCTTAGTCTCAGTGATAATACAATATTGGTGGAAGGAGCCTATCGACTAATAAACTCTAAATGGCAACGTATTGATGAATTAAAAAAAGAGCAGCGCCTTTCAGGCCGCAGTGCTTTAGTACTCAATTTTCAGGACAATTCAAACCAGTGGATTTATCTTAGATTGCAGCCACTGCAAACCAGCAATTTAAAGCCCATATTGCAAAATCTAGAGCAATACAACCACAGCCTAAGTTACTTTCAAATTATGCTTGGAACCATGATCGCATTAATGATTTTTGTAGCATTATTGCACATTATTGCCATACGTTTTGATAACCATGTACGTCACTTTTTAGTGGTGTATTTAGCGTTGGTGGCTGGAGCATGCAGTATCGCTCAACTGCCTTTAAGTCAGGCACCTAACTGGCTCGATCAACTTTTTAACTTGTTACCCTGGTTATTAGCAGTGGGTTTATCGTTATCCAGTTTCAATACCCTAACCTATCAACAGTACTTAAAAAGCAATCGCAGTACATTTGTGATACTAGCTGCTTTGCTGGTTACACTATTATTATTTAGCGCACATCTTTCGGTCATATTAAGCTGTGCGTTGTTGCCTAGTTTGTTTGTATTAAGCCGCTTTACAAAACTCAGCATAAGTTTGAGTGTTAGCAATATTATTTTATTAATACTTATTACTTGGCAGCTGGCCTACTTCTCATGGCCCGAAAACGTACTGACACCAAATAGTGTAAGCACTATTTTTGCCATCACCGCCATCGTCTTTTTTGCCAGCATAAGCATAATCCTGCCTTACTTTCAGCGACAATCAAAACGCCATACCCCTAGCAACAGGGACCACAACAATAATTTTTTATCACATATCAGTCATGAATTGCGCAGCCCTATGAATGGCGTATTGGGAATGTCGGAATTACTCAATGAAACACCTCTTAGTCATACTCAAAGGGATTACGTCGATACCATTGAAAGCGCCGGACAAGACATACTGCGCATGGTCGATCGTATTAGTGACTATGCAAAAATCACCACCGGTCGCTTACAACTTGAATACACTCAAGTGGACTTGGCTCAATTGATGGAAGAGGTATTGCAACGCTTTCAGCACAGCAGCAACCAAAAAGGCATTGAATTGGTTTTAAACTTAGGGGCTGACATTCCTGAAATTATAGGCACCGATAAAAGACGCCTGCATACTCTGTTGGACTTCCTTTTGGAGAATGCGCTTAATCATACCGAACATGGTGAAGTAGAATTAAGCATAAAATGGGACCCTCAAAGTAACCAGCAAAACTTAGTATTTACCATACGCGATACCGGTCCAGGTATGCGTAAAGAAGCACTAAAGAATATGTTTACAACTATGGATAAAATTAATAGCCCTAGTAATGAATTACCTAATACCAGCTTTTTCATGTCACTGTGCAAGCAATTAACAAAACTCATGGGAGGAGAAATGTTTGTGCAAAGCACCCTTGGACTGGGCAGTACTTTTAGCTTCTCAATCCCTTATGAACCCACTAACCAAGTCACCACAAAACCTGGCCAAGTGAAACTATTACAGGGCATGTCCATGTTAATTGTGGACGATAACAGCACCCTAAGAAAAGTGGTGCAAACCTATGCCAAGAGCTGGGGTATGCATGCCGATGCCACCTATAGTGGCAAAGAAGCATTGGCCATGCTGCGTAACCAATCTAATTTAAAAACCCCTTATGATATTATTTTAATTGACCAAAACATGCCTATTATGGATGGCTTTCAATTGGCGAAACGCATTCAAGAAGACACCGACATTAATCAAAATTTATTAAAAATCATGCTCACCGGTTTGGCTATTTCCAGTAAACATAAAGATGTAGTGCAGGCTGACATTCATCAGGTGATCAGTAAACCCGTCAGTGCCCGAGCGCTACAACAGGTATTAGCACAACGAATCCAGCAAAAAATTGTTATGAAATCCTCTTATTCTTGATCTTAAACAGACACCGAGAGACGATTTTAGCTAAAATAACCATCAATCAGCACAGGCTAACGGATATTGTAAGATGCGCTCACTTTCACCAATCGACCTATTCATAGGGCATGTGGATAACGCTTTAAAAACCCTTGCTCCTACGGCAGCAACCGCATTGCGGCCGTCTCCAGCTCAGACGATTGCCCACTGTGAGCTAGATGAACAACAGCAAAAGCACAGCAGCGGATTAATGCGCATTAACCACACAGGTGAAGTCTGCGCCCAAGCCCTTTATCAAGGTCAATCGTTAACCGCACGTTTGCCTGAAGTCCGCGAGGCCATGGAGGAAGCGGCCGCAGAAGAGATCGATCACTTAGTATGGTGCGAACAGCGACTCACTGAGCTTAATAGCCATACCAGCGTCTTAAACCCCGCCTTTTACGCCTTATCCTATACAGTGGGTGCGGTCGCTGGGGTGCTGGGTGATAAATGGAGCCTAGGGTTTGTGGCGGCCACCGAAAACCAAGTATGTCAGCACCTCACAGAACATTTAATAGAGCTGCCTCTAACGGACCTGCGCAGTCGCGCAATTTTAGAAGAGATGTACAAAGATGAATTACAACACGCAAGCCAAGCGCTAGCAGCGGGAGGGGTGGTATTTCCGGGGTGGTTTCAAAAGGGGATGACGTTATTATCTAAGGCAATGACTAAGAGTTGCTACCGAATATAACAAGCCAATTACGCTGCTATCAATCACGCAAAGAGCGTCATTGATAGCTGCTAACGAGGTTATGGCTGAGGAGTCAATTCTATAACTTCATAATCGTGGGTAATTTCTACCCCGCCTTTTTCTAACATAATACTGGCAGAACAATATTTTTCGGCTGATAACGCCACCGCTCGTTTTACTTGGGCATCTTTCAAGTTGTAACCCTTCACAATGAAATGCATATGAATTTTAGTAAAAACACTGGGCACCGCATCCGCACGTTCGGCTTCCAGCTCGGCAATACAGTCCACTACGTTTTGGCGGGACTTCTTTAGGATACTCATCACATCAAAGCTGCTGCAGCCTCCTAAGCCCATTAGCAACATTTCCATGGGACGAACACCCATATTGCGGCCACCATGATCTTCAGGCCCATCCATCACGACACAATGGCCACTGCCTGATTCAGCCAAAAACATGGCATCTTGAACCCATTTAACACTTGTTTTCATAATTTTAGTCTTTCCAATATATGCGCACGTTAAACTAGATCAGTGCACAATCTCTACAAAATAATACTTGCTAAAAGTGCTCAGGTTACCATAAAGCCCCACAATGCACTCATTGCTTTAAATAAGACTAACCGCACAAAATTACTCTATTTACGACACGTAACCTACTAGACAAAAGATCAGTACTGGTAATAAACAGCCAACTACCTTACTTTTTACTTAGGCGAAGTAAGACGCAGTTCCCAAAATCGCACCTTTAGCGCTAAATTGTACCTTTCGTCTAATGGTTCCTCACCTATTCCTCTGAATAAGTGCATAATCCTTGGACTAAGTGCTATAAATAATTATGAATCTAGTTTTAATGGTTGCGATCTACATATGAATACAGGGTTAAGGGCAGATAAACATAAGCATTTGGATTACTTTTTATCCCAATGTCATCGACGTCGTTATCCTGCGCGCAGTACCATTATTTATGCAGGTGACAAAAGCGATTCTCTTTTTTACATCATCAAAGGATCAGTAACCGTTATCATTGAAGATGATGACGGCCGTGAGATGATCATGGCTTACCTTAATGAAGGTGATTTCTTTGGTGAGATGGGCCTTTTTGATGAAATGAGCCCTCGTTCTGCATGGATCAAAGCCAAAGTTGAATGTGAAGTGGCTGAAATCAGCTATAACAAATTCCGCGATATTAGCTCACAAGACCCAAAAATCCTCTACTTTATTGGCGAGCAAATGGCGAGCCGATTGCGCAAAACCACGCGTAAAGTAGGCGACTTGGCATTCCTAGATGTAACCGGTCGTGTGGCCAGAGCATTATTGGACTTAAGCCAGGAACCTGATGCTATGACACACCCAGACGGTATGCAGATTAAAATTACCCGCCAAGAAATTGGGCGTATTGTGGGTTGTTCCCGCGAAATGGTAGGCCGAGTACTTAAGGTACTGGAAGAACAGGGCCTAGTAGGCGTTAAGGGCAAGACCATGGTGGTTTTTGGTGCTCGCAATGCTGCAACCCTACCTAGCCGCAAAGAAGCACTGTAAGCGGTGTGAATTAGAAGAGCCTATTCAGGCTCTTTATCTCTTTTTTATCATTTATAAAACTCCCGCAACAAGCTGCATTATAGGGTCTATACTCAAGTAAATTGTCATATATTGCTGAGAACAGAACCCTAGAGTATGGAAAACTCCATTTTCGCATCCGAAACCGAACAACCCCAAGAACTCGACCAGTCTGGTGATGCTTGGCATGTATTGCTGGTGGACGATGAAGAAGGAGTGCATCAAGTCACCGAGATGGTACTGCGTGACTTTCGCTTTGATGGCCGCCCCCTAAAAATCAGCAACGCCTATAGTGCTAAAGAAGCCCGCGCACTCATGGAACAGCACAACGACTTTGCTTTGGCGATTGTGGATGTTGTCATGGAAACCGATGATGCTGGCCTTGAACTGGTACGTCACATTCGCTCGGAACAACATAATCACTACACACGCTTAGTGTTACGTACCGGGCAGCCCGGCCAAGCGCCTGAAGAAGAAGTCATTCTTGCCTACGACATTGACGACTACAAAGATAAAACAGAACTGACCAGTAATAAGCTACTTACCCTCTTGTACGCTGCGTTACGTTCCTACCGAGATATTTGTGTGCTCGATCAACATCGCCGCAGTCTAGAGCAGGTCATCATTGCCAGTACCGAAATTTTTGAAGCCAATAGCTTATCTATTTTTGCATCTGCCGTATTACGACAAATATGTACTTTATTGCACCTTAACGGCGCCTTATTTTATTGCACTAGCCTTAACGAAGAATTAGAAGAGTCTGAAAACTACCGAGTACTGGCAGCATCAGGTGACATGTCCGAGTATCAAACCAAACATAAAGATGAACTGCCTGAGGCCGTTAACAAGGCATTCAGTAAGGTACTAAAAGATAAAAAATCCTTCAGTGAAGCCGATGCCTACATTGGATATTTTTCGACAAGCTTGGGAGGCGAGAATTTACTGTATGTCTCTTTGGAACATGAGCTGAGCGATATTGATAAACAACTATTGGATATCTATGCCAGTAATGTGGCGGTAACCTATGAAAATTTATTACTAAAAGAAGAGATATTAGAAAGCCAAAAAGAATTGGCCTACATTTTAGGCGAAGCCGTTGAACAGCGTTCAAAAGAGACCGGCAGTCACGTTAAACGTGTCGCCCACTTCAGTCATCTATTGGCGTTAAAATATGGTTTAAGCCAAGAGGAAGCCGATTTAATTAAACTGGCCAGTCCTTTACACGACGTAGGTAAAATTGCGATTCCGGATAAAATATTAAAAAAACCAGGCTCTTTTTCAGGAGACGAATGGGAAATAATGAAGAGCCACGCTCAACAAGGCGCGGACCTATTAACCAGCGATAATAATGAAGTTTTAAAAATGGGACAGATCATTGCAGCCCAACATCACGAACACTGGCAAGGGGGCGGTTACCCAAATAACTTAAAGGGAGAAGACATTCATATCGCGGGTAGAATTACCGCCATAGCGGATGTATTTGATGCCCTAGGTTGCAAGCGCTGCTATAAAGAGCCTTGGCCCATGGAAGAAATATTAAGTGAAATAGACAAGCAAAAAGGCAAACAATTTGAACCTAAGCTAGTGGAATTACTGCATGACAATTTAGAGGCAATATTGGAAATTAAAAATGCCTTCCCTGAATAAATAAAAACTCTATTCAAGGAACTGGCAACTGCCTATGACTGGCTAAAAAACATTTTTTTCAAGTGCGCACCAGGATCTTCAGCACGCATAAAGGTTTCCCCCACTAAAAAGCTATGAACGCCTCTAGCGCGCATGGCTTTTACATCACTCGCATCCATTATTCCGCTTTCGGTTACCAGAAACGTGTCTTTTGGAACCTTATCTAATAAATTAAAAGTAGTGTCTAACGATAATTCAAACGTATGCAAGTCACGGTTATTAATACCCAATAATGGAGCCGGTAATTTTAAGGCGCGATTAAACTCTGCTTCATCATGCACTTCTACCAATACGTCCATCCCTAATTCTCGGGCACAGTCATCTAGTTCTTTCATTTGAGCGTCTTCAAGAGCCGAGACAATCAATAAAATACAATCTGCACCCATGGCACGGGCTTCTACTATTTGATAGGGATCTACCATAAAGTCTTTACGCAATACTGGTAACGAACAGGCGCCACGGGCTTGAATTAAATAGTCATCGCTGCCCTGAAAAAAGTCCACATCGGTTAAAACAGATAAACACGCAGCTCCACCCGCCTCATAAGATTGAGCTATTTCTGCCGGTACAAAGTGTTCACGCAAAACCCCTTTACTGGGGGAGGCTTTTTTAATTTCAGATATAACCGCAGGCTGCCCATTGGCAACTTTATTTTCTAACGCTTGCTTAAAACCACGACATTCATCTTGATCTTGAGCTTGTGCTTGCAATTCGTTAATAGAGATTCGCGCAGAATGCTCTTTCACTTCCTGCCATTTACGCTCAATTATTTTCTTTAAAATTGTGGGAGTATTCATTATTACACTCTACTTTACAGACTACTTCAGTGATCAATTTGTTTAACTAAAAACCTGTGAAAACGCCGCCAACTCTTTCATTTTTTCAAGCGCTAGGCCGGTACTAATAGCGTCTTCAGCCATGGCTACACCTTGCGCTAAATCTGATGCCAAGTTTGCAGCATAAATAGCCGCTCCGGCATTTATAGCAATCATGTCAGCGGCTTTTAAGCCGTTGGCTGTTTCTTGTTTACCCAGTGCATCGGTAATAAGCGCCAGGCTTTCTGCACTGCTGTCTACCGACAAGCCCTCAAGGGATTGCTCTTTAATATTAAAATCTTGCGCGCAAATTTCGTATTCAGTTACTTTGCCGTCTTTTAGTTCAGCCACCACCGACTTACCCGACAAACTGATTTCATCTAAACCGTCTTTGGCGTGTACCACTAAAACATGTTTTGACCCTAGACGAGCCAGCACTTCAGCCAAGGGGGTACAAAGGGCACCATCAAAGACACCTATGACTTGATTAGGCACTGAAGCGGGGTTTGTAATGGGGCCTAAAATATTAAAAATGGTGCGCAAGGCTAATTCTTTTCTGGGCCCAATGGCGTGTTTCATAGCACTGTGATGAGCGGGGGCAAACATAAAACCCACACCTATTTCTTCCACAGCGCGTGCAACCTGTTCGCCGCTTAAGTTTAAGTTAACCCCAGCCGCTTCCAATACATCCGCACTGCCTGTTGAAGAAGACACACTGCGATTACCATGCTTGGCCACTTTGCCACCTGCCGCTGCGACTACAAATGCCGCTGCGGTTGAGACATTAAAGATGTTGGCGCCATCGCCACCGGTGCCACAGGTATCAACAAGGTGATCACCTGTAACCAGTACTTTTGAAGACAGCTCTCTCATTACTCGAGCAGCACCGGTAATTTCATCGATGGTTTCACCCTTTAAACGCAAAGCCACCAAAAAACCGCCAATTTGAGCGTCACTTGCCTGCCCCGTCATGATGAGCTCCATCACGCTGCACATTTCTTGTTCGGTCAAATCTTGCTTGGCCACCACGGCATTCAAAGCTTGTTTCATATCCATGACGTTACCTTCGACTCTTATTGGTTTAGCATCTTTGGGGCAAGGGTACGATATTGAACCTATAACGCCGCAAAGTAGGGTTAAAATTTGGGTCAACTATACCAGTGAACACAAGCGTCTCCAAGAGATAGCCCTTTCACATACCCCCAGTTTAAGCAGCTATTCGCCCCATTATGCTTACTTGGCAAAACCCTCCATTACCTTCCATACTTAAACCAAGTAAATAGTTCCCACAATAAACATAACCAACTGGTCAAGTTTTTAAAATTTCGCTAGTATTAATGCAACCATTTAGGATGCACACCATGAACTACCCTCGCGACATGATTGGTTACGGCCAAACCCCTCCAAAAGTTCAGTGGCCTAATAAGGCAAAACTGGCGGTTCAATTTGTAATCAACTATGAAGAAGGCGGCGAGAACTGCATATTGCATGGGGATGACGCCTCAGAGGCGTTTTTGTCGGAAATTGTTGGCGCCCAGGCCCTTGAAGGTGTGCGCCACATGAGCATGGAGTCTATTTACGAATATGGCAGCCGCGCCGGCTTTTGGCGCCTGCACCGTATGTTCACCCAGCGTAATATGCCGGTAACTGTATTTGGTGTGGCCATGGCGCTTGAGCGCCATCCTGACGTAGTAGAAGCCATGCTGAAAGCCGGCTGGGAAATTGCCTGTCACGGTTTACGTTGGATTAACTATCAATATGTACCTGAAGACGTTGAGCGTGAACACATCAAAAAAGCCCTTGAGATTCATGAGCGTGTAACAGGCTCCTTGCCTGCCGGTTGGTACACTGGACGCACTAGCCCAAACACTGTGAAGTTGATCCAAGAAACCGGCAAACTTTTATACCATGCCGACTCCTACGCCGATGACTTACCTTACTGGGAAAACGATGGCAGTAAAAACCATCTAGTGGTGCCCTACACCCTAGATACAAATGACATGCGCTTTGCCTCACCACAGGGTTTTAACTGCGGCGACCAATTTTTCACGTATCTAAAAGACACCTTTGATGTGTTATATGCCGAGGGCAGCGATGCACCTAAAATGATGAACATTGGGTTACATTGTCGTTTAGTGGGAAGGCCTGGACGTGCCGCATCATTAATGCGCTTTTTGGATTATGTGCAGAAACATGACGATGTTTGGGTTTGTACTCGTGAGGATATTGCTAAGCATTGGGCTGAGCATCATCCGCCTAAATAATCAGCTGTATTATTTGAATGCAAAAAAGGCGATCACTGATCGTCTTTTTAAAAAAGACGATATTAATCTGACATTCTGTACTTAGTTCATTCTTTTCAGCTGAAGCTAGCCTACAACTCCTATACCTTAACCAAAAATAATTAGCCCTAAACCTAATACTATTATTTCCAGCTGTATAGCCTGCGCTTAACATTAAAGGCTATCAAAACCAATTTTTAACAGAGCAAATCAGTATTATCGAATACTTGTAGCCAGGACTAGACTTAAGGCAGACTGCGCCATGAGTACCTCATTATGTTGTTATTTTCTCGACTCTCTATCCTGTTTATTTTATTTGGACTTTACGCATGTGGTGGCGACTCGGAAACAGAAACCAGCAACAACACTGAGCTACTCCCTTCTCCTTCTCCTTCTCC
>JAPYOO010000473.1 GCA_029938135.1 Bermanella sp.
GTCCTATTTAAGGCTTAATTTTGGCTAAATGACGTGAAACCGCCAACCAAGCCCCAAACCACCCCAGCATCACACCGTCAAAAATCAGCATTAAGCTGTCAGACACATTCAGTCCTTGCAGCACAAAATCACTGCCATATAAGCTAATCAGTGTTTCAACTGGGCCAGATAGCCAATAAAGCCCAAGGCTTAACAGCAACCAAGCAATAATGCCGCCACCCAATCCAAACCAAATGCCTGTGTATAAAAAAGGTCGGCGCACAAATGCATCGGTGCCCCCCACCAGTTTCACCACTAAAATCTCATCGCGCCGGCTCTCAATAGACAGGCGTATGGTATTGCCAATGATCAACAATACCGCCAAGCCTAATAACGCCGCCAACGCCCACACTAAGCGTTGCCCCAGTTCCATGAACTGCAATAAGCGCTTCACCCACAATAGGTCTAATTGTACAGATTCCACATGGCTTAATTGTGACAAAGCCTGCTCTAATTCTTCCACAGCATCGCTGCCTTGCCCATCTAACAAAGGTATGACACTGATAACCCCAGGCAATGGATTATTTTCAAGGCCATGCACCACATCACTTAACCCTGTTGAGGCACTGAACTCTGACAACGCTTGTTCAGGGCTGATGTATACAGCTTGGGCAACGTTAGGCATGTTTTGAATTTGCGCCGTTAAACCTTGAGCAAATCGAGGAATTGTATTGGTTTTTAAATACACACTAATCTGACTGCTTTGGTCCCAACTACGACTCAGTTGTTTCACGTTTTCTAACGATACGTACAGCGTCATGGGGAGCGCCAATGCGATCGCCAGCACCACCCACGTCATGGCACTGCCACCGGGCGATTTAAGTAGGCGCATTAAGCTTTCTATCGCGGTTAACCTGTGGTGCTGTAAGTAGGCTGAGCCGCGACTTTGCAATGTAATTCTACTTTGCTGAGCGCCGCCAGCCGTGACTTTTGAATAAAGATTATTTTTAGCCACGATGAATGCCTCCATCTAAATCGCCACTGTCTTGCTCTGCGACCGTTTTTTCACCCGCAGCTCTTTCACCAAAAAGGCGCCCGTCTTTTAAGGCGATCACTCGGTGATTTAAACGCCCGATCAAGTTCACATCGTGACTCGCAATTAATACCGATACCCCTACATCATTGAATTGTTCAAACAAATTCATGATCTCTCGGCTCAGTTTAGGGTCAAGGTTACCTGTGGGCTCATCGGCTAGTATTAGGCTGGGTTTATTCACCACCGCACGGGCAATACCAATGCGCTGCTGCTCGCCGCCACTTAGCTCAATGGGGGATTTTTTTTCATAGCGCAGTAACCCCACTTTATCTAAGGCTGCCCGTACACGGCGCTCTAGATCTCGGCTGGTGTAACCACTGATGCGCAAAGGCAAAGCGACGTTTTCAAAAACACTGCGATCAAACAATAGCTGGTGATTTTGAAAGACCACGCCCACTCGGCGGCGATGATAAGGGATTTGCCCATTAGACAGGCGCGCAAGGTTAACGCCATCCACCAGCACTTGGCCCTGACTGGCTTTTTCCATCAACATTATGAGTTTAAGCAGGGTACTTTTACCGGCCCCAGAGTGACCAGTAAGAAACGCTATTTCGCCTTGGTTTATTTCAAAGCTCAATTCACTCAGCGCTTGGTGGCCACCGGGGTAACTTTTACTGACATTGTCGAAGCGAACATGGGCCAAGGTTCAATTCCCCAGGTTATTGTTATTTTTATGGCTGTAATGCATTTTCTTAGCGCTTAATCACTGGATTCATTATCTGAAAACAGCGCCTGAATAAATTGCTCACGGTCAAAGGGTCTTAAATCATCTATTTGTTCACCCACTCCGATAAAGCGTACGGGCATGGCCAGCTCTTTAGCGATGGCAAAAAGCACCCCACCCTTAGCGGT
>JAPYOO010000474.1 GCA_029938135.1 Bermanella sp.
TATTGCCCATATCAAAGATTTGGCTCCAACGAAAGCTAAAGAAGCCGTTACGAATGACCATGCATTTTTTATCCACAGCAAACTGGCGAGCCACAGCTTCCATGCCGTACGTGCCACCACCGGGTACCACTACTACACCGTCAGCTTTATATACTTCTTTCAAGGTGCTGGAGATGTCTCTCATTACTCCCTGAAAAGACTGTGACATGTGGTTTAACGAGCGGTCGGTGAATACCACTGAATATTCTAAAAGGCCATCTGGATCAATATTGGACAGTAACGCAGCCATGGATTTTCCTGTATTTGTCTGTTGTGTGTCGAGTGCGACTAAACTAAACATAGGCTAGCCTACAATTAGCATGAAACGTTTGCCCTATTAGAAAATAGTCATCTATTGGTGTAAAGCCATAATCGACTTCCAAGGGCTGTTATCGACATATTTTAGGTGAATGTCTTGTATGTCACTCCTTTAAGACGTGCTTACAAGCACATAGTATTGACAATAACACCAAGACTAATCGGCTAAATTGTCGTATTTTATGAATCTTGGATGCACCATCTAATCACGGACTGATTGTAAAGATAATATGAAGTTACTCACCTACCTGCTATTTATGGCTTTAATACCTGTTTTCAGCCACGGCGCCAACCAAGAATTCGTTCGCGACTATACCTATATTGCTGGCGAAGCCGACAGTAAAATCTCTTCGCGCCAAATGGCCCTACAAGAAGTAAAGCGGGAATTACTCAGCGAAATTGGCACCTACATTTATGCCCGCATCGACATATCTGAAAATTCCAAGGGTGAGCAGGTCGCCAAACAAGAAATTCGCGCCCTAACGGCAGGCATCGTGAAGCTAGAAACCTTAAAGGAAACCTGGAATGGTTATGAGTTTTATATTCAAGCAAGGCTAGTATCAGACCCAGATCAGGTGGTGAAACACATCAATGAATTAGTACAAGAAGATCATCAGAACCAAGAACTGTCTCAACAAGTATCTGTAAAGGCCAATGAAAACCAACAATTAAAGCAGCAATTGATACTAGGAAGCCATGAAACACAAGAGTTAAAAGAACAGTTAGTAGAGCATGGACATGAGAAGCAAGAGTTGAAGGAACAGTTAGTTGAGAATTATCAATTTACCGATAATCTACAAAATGAGATGCAAATATTACAAGAAGAACTCAGTAATACGCGCTCCAAGCAAAAGAAACTTGAATTGGCCATTCGCTATCAACAAAAAACCCTAGAGCTTTCCATTAATAATGACTACGTAAGAGGGTTAAACTATTACTGGGGCAGTAAAGATAAACAGCCCGATTACCTACAAGCCGCCTATTGGTTTAATAAGGCTGCGCAAAAAAACTACGGTGGCGCTCAGTACAAACTGGGGGTCATTTATGAAAATGGCCAGGGTGTTCCCGCTGACTTCAAGACCGCTTTTACTTGGTATGAGCGGGCGGCCAAACAAGGCTATAGCAATGCTCAATTTACAATGGGGGACATATTTCTAAAAGGTAAGAAGGTTTCAAAGGATTTAGTCCAAACAGTACATTGGTTTAGCTTGGCGGCCGATCAAGGTAATGCTCAGGCCCAACTTGCCCTTGGGGAAATGTATTTACACGGTCAAGGCGCACCTCAAAGCAACATGCTGAGTGCTAAATGGTATTTAGCCGCCGCCCATCAAGGAGAAGCCTTAGCGCAATATCAACTGGGATTAATGTATCGCAATGGCCTAGGAGTCGATAAGGACTATCGGCGTGCCGCTAAGTGGTTCGTAAAAGCTACTAATCAGGGGCACCGCTTAGCCAAAGTGAATTTACAATCTTTGCAAGAATCCGGGCATTTCTAAATCCCGGCCCTTTGCCACAGCTCCCTATACAAAACACGAACTCGATGATTTATTCAATTATTTC
>JAPYOO010000475.1 GCA_029938135.1 Bermanella sp.
TCAAGTATTTAAAACTACTGCCACTTTCGAATCCGAAGATAAGAAAGTTTTTACCGTTACCCGAAGGTAACGTTTTGACCGTGTTTGAACTTACTTGAAAAAGTCTTTTGTTGTTTCTAACAAGTTAGAAACTACATCTCGACTCTCGGTAAGTACCCACACGAATTGTCTGAATTCATTTTTAAAGATCTAAACCGCCGCTCGGACTGGCTTATCTTGTCGCTTATCTCTCAAAGCGGATGCGTATTTTAATGATTCACATCTGTTTGTCAACGTTTAGTTTGAAAGTTTTTATTAAGAAGCTTTCAGATTTTTCACGTTACGCTTTCGGTTTGACCCGAAGCGGAGGCGCATTATAAAGTGTTTCGATTAACTGTCAACACTTTGTTTTTACTTGATTTTTTTCATTTTACTGAGAATTATCAAGTACCTTAATCGGGGTTTTTCTTTCTAATATTTCTAAAAAGAAAACGCGCTTCCCGTTTGAGGAGGCGCGCATTATAGGGGGAAACAGATTAGGGTCAACCGTTATTTGAAAATAGTTTATCTTCTATTTCAATTCGAACAAGTGATGCTTCTTTTTACCCAGCTTAACCATAAAGAATCGCCCAAAAAGCGCCTTTTCACGGGCAAAAATTTGCGGAGCCGCCATTAGTTCATTCATTGAGCAGGCTTGGCCATTCACCCAAACCGCCTCACGACCCAAAGCATCTTTAATTTGCTTGCCTTGACCCATGTCGGCATCCGCTAATAGCTGAGTAAGTGGTGTACCGTCTAGTTCAGCTGCTGACAAATCCGAACTAGGCAGGCCGTCTTGCTTAATCTGCTCGAGATCATTTTCACTTAATTGCGCGGCATCACCAGAAAATAGAGCATCCGTTATGCGTTTTGCCGCCACTAAACCCTCGTCACCATGTAAAAGCTGAGTAACCTGAGCTGCCAATATCCCTTGGGCGCTCTTGCGACCCTGTATTTCGGAGTCGGCTTTTTCGATGGCGTTAATTTCTTCTACCGATAGAAAGGTAAAGTACTTCAAAAACTTATACGCGTCAGCATCTGCGGTATTCATCCAGAATTGGAAAAACGCATAAGGAGAGGTTTTAGTGGGATCAAGCCAAATAGTCCCGCTTTCCGTCTTACCAAATTTAGTACCATCTGATTTAGTCACTAAAGGCAGCGTTAAGCCAAACACCTTTGCACCATTCATACGGCGGGTAAGCTCAGTACCGCCTGTTATATTGCCCCATTGATCTGAACCACCTATTTGCAGGATACAATCTTCACGTTTATTTAATTCGGCAAAATCATAGGATTGCAAAATCATATAGGTGAATTCGGTATAGGAGATACCCGCACCCTCACGATTAAGGCGCTGCTTTACTGATTCCTTTTGAATCATCTGATTAACAGAGAAGTGTTTACCCACATCACGCAGGAAATCCAGCATATTAAAATCGCCCACCCAATCTAGGTTGTTCACAACCTTGGCACTGGACGGACTATCATTAAAGTCAATAAAACGACTCACTTGTGCCTTTAACTTTTCTACCCACTGCCCCACCACTTCAGGGCCATTTAATTTACGCTCAGCGGCTTTAAAACTTGGATCTCCTATAAGGCCAGTTGCACCACCTACTAGTGCAAGCGGTTTATGACCGGCCTGCTGGAAACGTTTCAATACCAATAGTGGCACTAGACTGCCTATATGCAGGCTATCTGCGGTCGGGTCAAAACCACAATAAAGGGTCTGACAGCCCGACTCTAATTTCTCAACAAGCTCATCAACGCCTGTACAGTCGTTGTATAAGCCACGTGCTTTTAAATCATCTATTAATGCCGCGGTCATGGTGGTAAGCCTAGAAAATAATCGTTACTAATTAACAAGGGGGGCAAATTAACGTATTTGCGCAGGGTT
>JAPYOO010000476.1 GCA_029938135.1 Bermanella sp.
ACACACCCAGCAAAATAAATAGTACCGGCATTAATATTTGAATCGCCTTCTCTAAGCCCTTGTTAACACCACGCGCTACCACCATCATGGTTAGCAACATAAAAAAGCTGTGCCAAAACAACAAGGTCAACGGGCTGGCTAAAAGTGCGCCAAACATTTCAGCAGACTGCTGCGCATTAACCCCCTTAAAAGCGCCACTAGCGGTATTCAATACATAATCTAGTGCCCAGCCTGCAATAACTGAGTAAAAAGAGAGGATTAAAAAGCCAGACAATGCCCCCATCCAACCAATACCCGCCCAGGTCGAGTTTTGCTGCTGATCTTTAGCAATGGCAGACATCGTATTAATGGGACTTTGCCGACCGGCACGACCTAGCAGTACCTCTGCAATCATTACCGGTAAACCAATCAAACAAATGCACAATAAATAGACTAAAACAAAGGCCCCTCCCCCGTTTTCACCCGTGATATAGGGAAACTTCCAGATATTGCCTAATCCCACAGCAGAACCGGTCGCAGCTAAAATAAATAACCATCTACTGCGCCATAAACCGTGAATGCTGTTTTGTTCTGCCATGCTCAACCTTTTTTGTTATTTTTAAATTTAGTGCCATTGTCGGCAATTTTGCCAAGCTTCTCAAGTGAGCAATTAATCACTATCGCAAAGTCACTACCCTTGTGTAAATATTAATATGTGCATCCTTTAGTCATATCTTTTTTAGTAAGGCCTCCTTATAATCCGGCTATGGCTAAAAGTAACAAAAAAACAAAAAAATCCACTGGTTCTAGTATCTGTAAAAACAGACGGGCCAGTCATGATTACCTACTAGATGACAAAACCGAATGTGGCTTGTCATTACTAGGATGGGAAGTAAAAAGTATTCGTGCTGGTAAAGCTCAATTATCAGAAGCGTATGTCATTATTCACCAAGGTGAAGCGTATTTACACGGCGCACATATCACCCCGTTAAATACTGCCAGTACTCATGTAATTTGTGATCCTACTCGTAAGCGTAAGCTTTTATTAAAACGCAAAGAAATCGATAAATTCGAAATGGCATCCAACGCTAAGGGTTACACTTTAGTGGCGCTAGAGATGTACTGGAAAGGCCATCATGTGAAATGTAAGATCGCCCTGGGTAAAGGTAAACAAGCGCACGACAAACGTGAAGCTGACAAACAAAAAGACTGGAATAAGCAAAAAGAAAGCATCATGAAGAAAAACTTCCGTTAATACGGAGGTAACAACTACCAGGTCGACCCTGTTGACCTGGTAGTTAAATGTTTCGCCCTTTCCAAATTCACTGCTCAGTTTTAAAACACCTAATATCCATTTTTATATATTCTGCTTGAACACAATAAAGCCAAAAAGACATATCCCACTCTAATAGCACCACTAATACCCCTCGCTTTCGAAAGTAACCCTTGTAAGCCCGATAGTGCCCACCTATAATTGCGTTAACCAAAAAGCTTTTGGGGACGATTTTGGATTCGACGCCGATGATGAAGCTTGAGGTGCATGTGGTGAGGGTAAAGCGATCACCTAAATCCCCGTTTTACATATTATAGTCGCAAACGACGAAAACTACGCACTAGCGGCTTAATTGCCCGCTAACCTTCGATTCTGGATGCTTATGGACAGATGACAAGGGCACGTAACATAAGCTCGCGCGGGATGCTTGCCTAAGGCCTAACCGTTAAATAAGTATTAGGCTCGCCCTAAACGCCCTGTCTCTCGGGCCGTGATGGGTTAATCTAGTAGAGAGAATAAACATGTAGAGCCGATAGGGGAGTGTTGGCGGACGCGGGTTCGAACCCCGCCGTCTCCACCAAATTCTTGCTTTAGAAGCTTAAAGCGAAGTTTGATGACACAGCAACAGTACTTGTACTGGAGCAGCCAAAATCCGGTTTTCAA
>JAPYOO010000477.1 GCA_029938135.1 Bermanella sp.
AGAAGGTCGAGAGCGAAACCATGATGGGTAAGATGATATTGGCAGGGTTTTAGACATTGAGTAATTAGGGGGCAAAGGGGATTGCCCGCTTGCAAGTATTCCACACACAAAGCCCTGCAAACACAGCACCTTTTCTTATTAAAGAGTGCCGTGATAGTCGGGTGTACTTTCTACAGCTATTAAAGACATTCTTGGCTTTGACCATGATGTCGTAGAGTTAAACTAAAGAACTTAGCTTGACTCTAGACGATCATTTTTATGGAGCCACTAAGGTAGGTGTCTAATTGGTCAGTCTTAAATGCTTTGTGAGTAGGTCAATAAATTAGGATTATGATTTTTAGTTATACGCTAAGAATAGAATTTGTTACGCTACTAAATAACAAGACACCACCTAAATATTCAAGATTTATAGCTGCATTATTAATGGTTATTTATACACCTGAAGAAGCACGATAATATTCTTTTTGCTTTGACAGTATCAATTGAAAAACATCTCTATCTAATTTTTCATCCTCGACCATGGGACCCATAATTCCCATAATTTCTTCAAATGTAAGCTGGCCACGGTACGGTCGCGCTTGAGATAAAGCCTGAAAAATATCAGCTACGGCAATAATACGAGATTCAATATCTAGCTGGTCGCCTTTTAATTGATAAGGATAACCTGAGCCGTCTAATTTTTCGTGATGATTAGCCGCCCACTGTCCGATCTTTGATCCCGGAAAAAAGTGATCTAAGGTAATCATGGTATCAACCGAATGCCTCTTCATGATTGATAGCTCTACACCTTCTAAAGGCCCATTTTTATACAGTATTTCATCAGGGGTTTTCAGTTTCCCTACATCATGCAGCAAGCCTGCGACGTACACCATGTCACTATTCTTTTCACTCAAGCCTGCATCTATGGCCAACATTTTTGAAAGCTTAGCCACCTTTTGTGAATGCTGGTAAGTGAACGGACTTTTTGCATCCACTATATTCGCTAAAAATGAAGCAAGCTCAATAATCTGATTAATTTCTAATGTGGTATTGAATGGCTTATAAGCTCTAAATTCTAACCCTATAGTTTCGATTCGGTCGTAATCCATCGCAAACCAAAAACCATCTATGTTAACCAGTCGTGCCATTGCTTCAGCAAACGTAGGTTGAAAAAGAGTACCTTTTTTACTGA
Source organism: Bermanella sp. (assembly GCA_029938135.1). Classification (GTDB taxonomy): domain Bacteria; phylum Pseudomonadota; class Gammaproteobacteria; order Pseudomonadales; family Oceanobacteraceae; genus Bermanella. Next base: position 1,172 of record JAPYOO010000477.1, read on the forward strand.
GAATGTTTTCGGCTATCAAGCCCTCGTAAAGGGTCACCGCTTCAGGATGGGTATTATTCGCATAACGCGCACGTAAAAAATCCACCCTATCAGCTAAATGAATAAGGGCTGTAATGTCTTTAGTTTCAGGGTCTAGATCCAGATGTTTTAATTTTTCCCAGGGGGTGTGGTGGTACCGCACAATATCTGAAAATGCGCTTAACAAGGTATTTTCACTTAAGGCGGAGAAGCCCTGTTCGCAGTGTTCATTTGCATTCCTGGGGCTCATTCCGCCCAATAATCGTAAATGCTCTTTACTAGACGTTACTCCACAATCATGTAGCAAGCCTGAATAAAAGGTTTTTTCCAATTTGAGCGCAGACCAGTTTAATAACTGGCCGCATTCATATGCGATATAGGCTACTCGGTGAGCATGGTGTACGTCATCTATGCCCACATAGTCCAATGCCCTTGCTATGGTGAGAAAGGCTAGTCTCGTGTCAACATGAATGTCGGTTGTATATTTGCGTTCGGCGTTCATATTAATGGCCAACTCCTATTCACCATACATCCAGATAAGCTTAGTCCAACTGGACGACTCCATGGAGAAATAGGCACATATAAAACCGAATATTGATCTAGGTTAGATTTTATTAAATGCCACGTTATTTAAAGTGCCGCTAAGGTGGGTGTCTTACTTATACCTACCGGTGCCGCAGGCGGCGTGGGCAGCATGATGATTCAACTGGCAAAAGCCAAAA
>JAPYOO010000005.1 GCA_029938135.1 Bermanella sp.
ACTCTCACTGCATTTAAGAAGTCTAGCCCGGAAATGCAAATTGACTGTCCTAACTAAAGGTAACAATAAAACCCACCGAAGCGGGTTTTATTGTTGTTACTTTAAGGAGCAAAGGTTAAAGGAAATTCGAACTTATCCTCTGATTTTGAAGTATCAAAAGACAACATCTTACATGTCATAATCATGCGTTTTTCAACCTTTTTATCCTGCAAGTCACTGGCATTTATTTTACAGCTACTCACGTCACCCGAAGCGGCGATCGTAACACCCAGTGTGACCGTTCCTTCTAAAGCTGGGTTACTACGTAATGCTTTTTTATAAATTCGTGTAAAGCGTGATAAATTACGCTCAAACACACGATTTATTTGCATTTGCGAACGAGACATTCCAGCCAATCTCTTATCCTGTGGTGCCTCTGCCATCACGTCCTTAGCTAGCTCCTTCACTTCAGTGGTGTCTCGATTTGCTTCGGCTAATTGCTCTGCCCCAGTGGAGCGAGTTAAGCTTGATTCATCTATTCCGCCAATACGATTCACTGCAGTTTGGTCAACAACATCCCCCACATCCGTTGCGGCCGAACCATCATTGTTTAAGCTAGCACTGTCTACCGTTAAGGACGACATATCAAGCATGCTTTGCATATCAGCTAAATCATTGGAGAAATTGGCTATCAATTTTTTAGCTTTTGCTTTTGCAGCTTTTATTCGGTCTGGTGTACGTTCCTTTTTGGCGACCCTTTTAGGTTTGGGTTTTGGTTTTGGTTTAGCCACCACTTTTGGTGTTGGTTTGGCCTTAACAACTTCCTTTTTCACCTCGGGTTTTTTCTCAATCTTTTTTTCAATCACTTTTGGTTTGGGCTTTGGTTTAGGCGCTTCTTTTTTACGCTTAATGACCTTAGCCAACTGCGCAGGTACTTTTTCGAGTTTTTCACGCTCAATTTTTGGCAAGCTAATATTGGGAACAATCACACCCATTATGAGTGTTACCGATAAAAAGACGATTAAAATAATCTTAAACAAATGCTCTTGTTTATTATCAGCCCAAGGCAATTGAGGAGATCGATAGGTAAGACTACTCATTACGTCTCCTTAATATCTTTTTTCTGAGCGGCAAGAGATATTTGAGTAAAGCTTGCTTTCTGGCAGGTTGCCATAATGCGCTTCAATACCTTATAAGGTATGCCCTTATCTCCCATTATCGTGATAGGTCGCCCTAACTCTAACTCGGTGGCCGTGGCCTGAGTTTTACTCGCTAAGTAATTAAGTTCCTTTTGTAACTCAGGAATCAATTCTTTATCAACGTTCATGGCCAGTACATCTTTAACCGATGCCACCAACCGCCCTTGCACAATAATGTCATCACTACTCACCATTAAATTAACTGTATTTAATGGTTGTGCCTGAGTGACACTATCTGGCAATGTGATGTCGTCATTACTCATCACTTCAACATCACTTTGGTTCATCATTAAGAAGAACACCATTATGGTAAAAATATCCATCAGCGATACTAGATTCAACGCCACATCTTTTTTAGTGCGGCGCTGCTTTCTAGACTGGCGTTTATCTTTTGCTGCACTCATGACTTCACCTCCACTAAAGGCGCATCACCAAGCGATACATCAGGAAATAACACGGCATTCACCACACTGGCTGCCACCACTGCCTGAAACGATTTTGCGGCATCAATAACAGCAATAATCACTTGATAGTCAATATTGGGTTCTGACAAGATAACGATATCTTTACGCTCGCGACCAAGCTCCTTCTTTTCCTTTTGTAAAGCTATGGAGAGCTGTTTAATATCAAATTTCCCATCTTTTTTAGCAATACTGCTTCTCTCTAAAGGGCCAAAATTTACCTTAAAGCCACTTTCTCGTATTACAACTTCCAAAGTTAAGTCGTCAGGATCTAAGTCCTGTGCTTTTAATTCTTCTTCCAGCGGTAGCCTTAAATCAAGAACGGTTATTTGATTAAAAACCATGCTTATCAGCAGTACCGGAACCAAGATAATCATCAGGTTCATGAAAGAGGTAATGTCTAACTCTGTATCTTCTTGTGCTTTTCTACGGCGTCTCATAAACCAACCTCCACTTCTTAAGGGCTACTTGGCCACTTTAGGGGCGGCTGATGCTTGAGGAGTTGGTTTACGTTCAGTGATTAAATTTAAAAACTTAACGGTGGCCATTTCTAAGCTATCAATGATTTCAGCAGTACGACTTTGCAAAATGGTATGGGCCAACAACAAGGGAATTGCTGAGATTAATCCGAATGCCGTGGTGTTCATGGCAACCGAAATACTTTGTGACAATAATGTCGCTTTTTCAGACGGTGCCGCAGTGGCCACCGCAGTAAAGGCAGCAATCAAACCTATGATAGTACCCAAAAGCCCCATAAGAGTAGAGATATTAGCCAAAGTACCAATGTAACCGGTACGCTTTTCAAGCTTAGGCGTCGTTTCCATCAAGCCTTCTTCCATTGCATACTCAATGTCTTCACGGCGGTTGCTAATTGGCATACGGGCAATACCTGCACCGTAAATATTGGCAATATCGCTATCTGATTGGCCAGCATAATTTAAGGCCGCTTTATAATCTTTTCGTTGGATCATGGGTAGCATGTCGTCAAAGGCCTTGCGGTTCCTGCGCTTCGCCGATGAGATGCTTAATAAGCGTTCAATGGCTATTGATAATCCGATAACTAAAATGACAGCAATCGGGTACATGAAAACGCCGCCATCTTGAAAAAAGCGAATGAGAGTATCCATAGTGTACTTCCTCTATTGAATTTTATTCTGAGTCTTAATCTGGTTTAAAGAATTAAACCGTACGTTTTTTTATTGTTTTAATTTTTTACTGGCTACTAATTATAATTATTTGTAACTTCACGTTATTAAATTACGATTAAGGCATTAGGTCAACGACTGCTTTAGCTGGGTTTTTCCATTGTTTATGCAAACCCAGCTCTAATTCAAATGTATGTGGATCAATGGGCTTAAGTCGTTGTACTTCACCTCCGGAAATAGGACTGTAAAGGCGTTCAGCACCCTTAGGTGATTGCCAAGGAATGATGTACATCACCTGGGGCGCTTCGTTGTCGGCTTTAATTCTAATACCTTCCAAACGGGTTATTTTTTGCTTAGCTTGAACACTAACAACCATCATTAAGCACGTTATTAACATCACTAAAATTTTCATTGCGATACCTCACCTGCGATTTGAGTTTTCACCCCAGTACGACGATTAATATCCACGATCCAACCGGCAACCTTTCGATCAGGTTCATTTAACATGCCTTGATATTTTTGATAATACTCACTGGCTTTAACAAACTTCCCCATATAAATATCGTATAAAATACCCACATTAATATAAGCAGTGCTATCTTCTGGAACGGCTTTTATTGCTTTTAGATAACTTTTTTCAGCTTTATCAAACTGCCCACTTTGGCGATAAACTAAACCAAGCTGATTTAATATTTTAATATTTTTAACGTTTTTAACATGCCCTTCTTCCAGCACTGACTGTGCCTTAGGCCAATCTTTTTGGTGAGCATAAATCACACCCAAGTTGGCGAAAGGTCCTGACAATTGCGGATAGTCTATCGTCATTTTTTCTAACAGTGCTTGGGCTTGCGTGAGCTTTGAATTATTCAAATGCTCTATAGCCAGCTTAAAGTCAACAGCGGCCTGAGCAGGAATTTCAATCACTTGAGACTCTACATTAGCTGCTACCTGCTGCTTTACTTGATTACCCATGCAGGCACTCAGCAGCAACAACAAACATGCAAGACTAGTGTATTTCAGCAATAACATCGTAACTTACCTCCTCTTTACCATATCGAGCTGGCATTAATTTAGATAAAGAGCCAATACTCTTTGAGATCCAATCATCATACAAACCATCCCAACTACGCTTGATATTGGTCTCATGAATATTGATAGCGTACTCTTCAAATGGAAACGCTTGGTCTTCTAACAAGTACTCATATTCTTCCAATTCCAATTCGTCCAAACCTGCGGGACGCTGAGAGTTCATAAGGTCGCGAGACAGTTGCCCATATATTTCAGCAATTTGAAACGTTGCAGCCGTTGTGAACTCTTGAACTTTCATCTTAGCCGTACGCTGATAGGCATCAAGCGTTAGTTTCAAGCCTACTTTCTTCTTAGCTAGGCTCTTTTGTAACGGTAACGTTAGCTTTACTTGAGCGTAAGACTGACGCTCATAGTCCGCTAAACTAAAGGATGCCTTTGCCGCTAAGAAACGTGAGCGATCTGAACGGTCTTTACCCGATTTTTGATCCGCAGCAATAAGCTTATTTAACCAGTATTTACGTTTCTCATGGTTTTCTTGTACTAAATAAAGCGCTTCTAGTTTATTGATAGCCTCCAGTTGCGCATCAAATGGCTTAGCATAGTTGTGTGCATAACGTTTTAACATGGACATCGCATTCTCTATGTCCTTGGCCTTTTCATAATATTCAGCCGCCTGAAACAAAGCGATACGTTGCTTTTCTTTATTGCGAGCAAATCGCCAAATATTTTGCAGCTCAAATGCGGCCTTTTTCCATTGAGACATATTCTCATAAGCCACAATTAGCTTAGATGGAACATCTTTTACTAACTTATGCTTAGGAAATAACTCACGAAAACTCAAAAGGATTGTTTCCGCTCTTGCCCATTGCTGTTTTTTCATAAGGTAAGCCGCTGCATCGTAATGGGCGGTAATACGAATGGGAGATTCAGGTACAATTTTGCCCACGCGCATAAATTGATCCACTGCGTTATCTAAGTTGCCTTTTCCAACCCACGCAACACCTTGTTTATATATACTGGCTGCTAATTTTTCACGAACGTCCTTGAGCTCGCTTGGCTTTACTTTTTTCAGATCAAGTGCAGCTATATAGGCTATTTCTGCCGGTTTATACTCGTGTAAATCAAAGTGACTATGAGCCTTTATCAGATATGCAACTGACTTCTGATTGACAGTAGCGTCACCTGTATTAAGCACTCTAGTAGAGGTGGCTGCGGCTAAAGAGAACTTACTTAGACTAAATAAACCTTGTGCTGCCCGAGCCAAAACTTGAACTGTCTTTTTATTATGAGGGTAAACATCGGCAAAACGTAATGCTGTATCCACTTTACGTTCAAGCCAATTGGTTTTTTCTTTCCCTTTGCTTTTCTTGATGATGCGATTATAGGCCACTAAAGCGGCAAAGGCCGATTCTTCTGAATGTTTATGATAGATAGTATCAAAACCACCACTCACATAAGCACTGATAGCTTCTTCAATCCGGCCTACATCGTAAAGTGTTTCGGCCTTTAAGAAATACATTTCGCCTAGCGCGTTATCATGAGGGAAAGTATCTATATATTCCTGATACCACCTAGCAGCCGTTAACAATGCATTGAATTTTCTTTTTAGGTTGTTAGTTTTTTGGCCTCTAGCATGATAGTACTGAGCTAATTCAGAGGTATACCCTTTTAAATTTGGGCGAATCATTTCTTTTATGTCTTCATCGTATAAGTTCCAATAAGGACTATTGACTCCGAAATTTTCGATATAAGCCATTTTATGCTTAAGTACTTGATCTACGTAACCAGCAAGTTTATAACTTTTTACAATATTTAAGTAAAAGGCCGAAGCCAGTACGTCTTCTGGATTGGCACTTACAAAGGCTTTATAGGTTTTAGCCGCATCACTGTATTGGCGTTTCTCTATATAGTACTCAGCTAATGCGTCATACAATAAGTATTCGTAATGACGTGAACCTGTACGTTTGAATAACTTAACGATTTCTTTATGGCCGTTATCATCAGCAAAAACCATACTCATTACACGTACAGTGTCATCCAGCAATTCCCTATCGCCTTTAGAAGCGGTAACAATGGCCGTGGTATTTTTAAAGCGGCTATCAATCACTGAGATGAATGAATTCAAGGCGTCTTGGTATCGATGCAGCTTAAATTGACTCCAACCTCGCATATATTGTGCACTGGTAAAAAAACGATTGTCTTTTTTATATTGCGTGACAAATGCAAATGACTTCTGGGCCTGTGAAAACTGTTGGTCATAAAACAACATATCACCACGTCTATAATGCGCTTCGACTACTAGCGGGGAACTAGGAAATGTTTTAGTGAGAGTATCAAGGGAGTTTAATGCCGCTTCAGTATCCCCTTTCAACATGTATACCTTCGCTAACTGGTACAACAGCATGTCGCTATCGCGACGATTAGGAAATAATTTCAATACGTTTTTATACGTATCGATTGCTTTTTTATAAACCGACTGAACATGTTGAGCGTCCAATAATTCAGGGTCTTCGGTGAGTAACTCTTCTATATCCATCAACTTTAAATCAGCCAAACGATGCATTACATGCACTCTAGTATCATTAGTTGGTGATATTTCTAAGTAATGCTGATACTTAGCGATGGCTTTTTGGGTATTCATTTGTGGTGCTGGCATTTTGGCCAAGCGTACACCTACCGGACGTATATTACTGATACTTTTACCGCTTAAGTCCTGCCCTGTACTGATTATATTTTTTTCAGGCTGGTTGGCACAGGCAATTAACAACAAACTGCTGGCCATAATAATTAAATACTTATTCATTGTCTGAACTCCGTACCCGCAGCCACTCGATGTTTATTGGACGTTTCATCAAATAAACGTGCAGCCGCTAATCGGGCTTGTAGTTGATAGTCCATCACCAACTTTTGACGTTCTTTTATATCCAACTTTACTATGCCGCCCACTTTTTCTCTTTGTTTCTGATACACCACATCAAGACGCGTCAATTGGCTTTTATATTTATTGCGCAACCTAGTTACTTTCTTATCAAAACCCCTAAAACTCTTTGGTGAAAATCTAAACGCTAGTTTGGCAGCTTTAAGTTGATTTTGAGTTTTCTTAATCTTCCCATCAAGAATGGCTAAGTTTTTTGATACTTCTTTTTTACGTTCATAATAACGCTGTGATAAAGACCATTTTAAAACACCCTCTACACGTCGTAGACGTTGAAGATAATGGCTGTGTCCATCCAACCTATTAAAATCAGATTTCAACTCATTGAAACGCGCTAATTGGCTTTTTTCATATTCAGAGGCTAATCCCACACCATTTGGGTTATTAAAGGCTTTACTAATTTTATTCTGCAGTGACTTATAACGTTTATTAAGCTTAAGTAATTTACGACTAGTGAGGTTAATACGCTTATCATTTTTAATTTTTAAATATTCATCCTGGCGAGTATTTTGTAACTGGTCAAACGCGCTTAACTGTTCAATACCCGACTTAAGTTGCGAACGCATGACATGCAAATCTCTTAAGTTTTTTAGTTCGCCTTGAAAATAGCTTTTACTCATCACGTCTTTCAAATAAATACGATCAGGGTGATCCGGTAATGAAAGGTCTATTGCGGAAAATGCACCCCATTTATCGGGGACTTGCTGCGCTAATAACGGCTCTATAAATTCCCCTGTATTAAGCCGTAATGCACTGGCTTCTAACTGTGTGTAAATTAGATCGTATTGCTCGCTTGCATAATCAAAGGCCCCTAATGCCATGACTTTAGCATTAAGTTTTTCAAGTAGATGCGGAATAGCAATAAGCGTTTCTTGTACATCTTGATTAAGCGGTGAATGGTTAGTTTTAAGCATATACCATGGCTGTAAAGCATCATGGTATTGCCATTGTTCGGTTAATGCCCAGCCATAGGTTAGTAATGCCTTAGACGTGAATGAGCCCTCTAGGCTCACTTCCTTTAAATGTTTGATGGCGCTTCGCCCTCGCCCCGTAGCGAAGAAAAACTGACCTGCCATTAAATTAATTTTATCCACTAAGCTTTCTGGATGAGCGGTATATTTGGTTAACAACTTAGCTTTTTCAAACACGGCCTCAACCTTACTGGTGTGTACATCGCGCTCGGTATAACTCACCGCGAGATTTAAAAAGGCGTAGGCCGACCACATACTTTGAGTACTGATGGCTAAAATATGTTTATCGGCAAGCGTGGCTTTACCTTGAAATAACTCGAGGGTAGCGGCAATAAAATGAAACTCATCTTTAAGCCGAGGATTAATGTCTTTAACGTTAATTTGGTGAATTGCCTGCAAGGCCGTTTTCCACATACCTTTATCATAAAAGTGCTTAGCTAAATAAAACCAGGCTTGGGCGCGTGTGGCATTTGAAAGGTCTTTATTCGTTTTAGAACGCAGTAACTTTTTGTATTGTTTTTTTGCCTGCTGACTCATGCCTAAACCAAGCATGGCAGTAGCTTGCTGTATCTGAAGCAAGGAGGTACTTTTTTTTCCTTGGCGTTTTTGTAATATCTGGTTCAATCCCAGAGACTTTTGATAGTCTCCAGAATGCAGGCTAAACAGTAATTGACCATACACAGCATCTTGGCCACTGCTGCGATGTTGTTCGGGCAGTAGATCTTCAGCTAAGGCAAATGAACTGACCGCAATCGCGATCACGCAAAACCAACGCACCTTACTTCCACTCTACAATGGCGAAATCTGGGCGATTTTGTTTTTCATTGTTGCTGATTTTAATTTCTAGATATTTACTTGCGCGTGCTTTGCCGAAATCGGCTACCACCGTACGTTTTAATGAACGGCCATCCGAATCTTTACCTAATATTTGTGCGCTTAACTTATGTAAGCCTGGTTTTAAATTACCTATAAATATTTTTTGAATACCGCCACGGCGTAGCGCCTCAACTTGAGCAGCCGTATATAAATAGGAAGTAATGTCTTCAGTGTCTAAGGTGAGCTTAATTGAAGCTACGGCGAAATCATCCACGGCTTCCATGGAAACAAAAACGGCAAATTCTGTTGTGGCTGGGTAAAGAAGCTGTTCTTCAAGTTCGAACAACTCTTGATTTAACTGTACCACTTCCGATTTTAACGTCTCGATGCTGGCATCTAAATCTGCCTGTGCCGCAGCTAAGGTTATTTTTGGCGCTAATAGGCTAAGCAGGCACAGCATTACTGTGATTGAGGTACGGATTGCCTTCACGGTAGACCCTTATTTTTATTATTTTTGTAATTTTATGTAACATCTCTTGGCGTATTGTTACCTAGGCTATACTTAGATGCAACATCGGTTTGTAGTATGAAAGTACCAATTTATATTTTTGCCTGCTTGAACACATAATTACCTAAGCTAAAGGCATAAAAAAACCCGCAGTGGTAAGCCGAAACTCATCACTGCGGGTTTATCTATTTGTCTTAAAGCCTAACCTAACGGGTTAATTGGCGCATTGCGTCTTCTAAACCGTTCACGGTCAATGGAAACATATTATCTTCCATTATTTCATGTATCGCTTTTAAAGAGCCACTCCAGCCCCACTGATCATCAGGAACGGGATTTAGCCACACAACCTTATCAAAGGTTTCTTGTACACGTTTCAACCAAGTAGCACCGGATTCATCATTCCAATGCTCCACACTGCCACCCACATGGGTTACTTCATATGGGGCCATCATGGCGTCCCCTATAAAAATAACCTTGTAGTCCTTAGTATATTTACGCAATAAATCCCACGTCATGGTGCGTTGATGGTTGCGACGAATATTGTCTTTCCAAACGCTTTCATAAAGGCAATTATGAAAGTAAAACGTTTCCATATGTTTGAATTCACTGCGAGCGGCTGAAAATAACTCTTCACATGTTTTCACAAACGGATCCATCGTTCCGCCAATATCAAAGAACAGCAGTACTTTCACGGCATTGTGACGTTCGGGTACTAGCTTTATGTCAAGGAAGCCGGCGTTATTGGCGGTTGAGTGGATAGTATCATCAAGATCCAACACCTCTTCAGCGCCTTGGCGTACAAATTTACGCAAACGTCTAAGGGCCACTTTAATGTTACGAATACCCAACACAACGTCATCATCTAGATTACGATAATTGCGCTTTTCCCACACTTTAATGGCTTTTTTATGACGACTTCGACCTTGGTCAACACGCATGCCTTCTGGGTTATAACCATCATTCCCAAAAGGTGACGTGCCTCCAGTACCAATCATTTTGTTGCCGCCGCGGTGACGTTTTTCTTGTTCTTCGAGACGCTCTCTGAATTTTTTCATGAGTTCATCAAAGCCACCTTGGGCTTCAATGGCTTCCATCTCTTCTTTGCTGAACATGCGTTCAAACTCAGACTTCATCCAATCTTCAGGAATACCCTTAGCACTGGTTAAAATACTGTCTAAAGTATCTATGCCTTTAAAATAATGGGCAAAGGCCTTATCAAATTTGTCGAAATGACGTTCATCTTTAACTAAGCACAGACGACTTAGATAATAGAAATCATCCAGGTCGGCAAACGCTAAGCGATGTTTAATGGCGCTTATTAAGTCCAAATACTCCCGTATTGAACAGGGTATTTTGTACTCACGCATGGTTTGAAAATAATCAACCAACATGTGTCATTAACCTTTGCGGCGCGTCATAAACGCCAGCTTTTGTAACAATTCAACATCTTGTTCATTCTTCACCATGGCACCGTATAAAGGCGGAATGGAGTTTTCTTTGCTGCGCAAGGTTTCAGGATCGACATCATCCGCCAGCAATAACTTTAGCCAATCGACCAGTTCAGACGTAGACGGTTTTTTCTTAAGCCCAGGCACTTTACGCAAGTCAAAAAATACATCCATGGCTTCAGCCAATAGATCTTTTTTAATGTCAGGGTAATGTACATCAACAATTTTTTGCATGGTTTGCTTGTCAGGGAAGTCGATGTAATGAAAGAAACAGCGACGTAAAAACGCATCGGGTAATTCTTTTTCGTTGTTACTGGTAATGATAATGATTGGACGGTGTTTAGCGACGATACGCTCTTGAGTCTCGTAAACAAAAAACTCCATTTTATCCAATTCAAGTAACAAATCGTTAGGGAACTCGATATCGGCCTTGTCGATTTCATCGATCAATAATACCGGTGGTTTGTCACCCGTAAAGGCTTCCCATAACTTACCTTTCTTAATGTAGTTACTAATATCATTTACATCTGCATTACCCAACTGGGAATCACGTAAACGAGAGACCGCGTCATATTCATATAAGCCCTGATGCGCTTTAGTGGTGGACTTGATGTGCCACTGAATAAGAGGGGTACCTAAGGCTTCAGCCAATTGTTCGGCCAACATGGTTTTACCTGTGCCAGGCTCACCTTTAATTAAAAGTGGACGCTGTAGGGTAATGGCCGCGTTAACCGCCATCTGTAGTTCACTGGTAGCAACGTATTCTTCAGTACCGGAAAATTTCATATTTTGCTCATTCGGGGTAACAATTTGCAGGCATATTACCCTAGCGTACCCATATTAACACTGGCTAAGCCCTACAAATTATTGACCAAATTGTACAATTTAACGGGATTTTAGTCGCCAGTGCGCACAAATAGTGAGTCTCCATTCAAAAACGCCCTAAACTCACCTTTTATGTAAGGCTGCCATTGTTCATTCTGAGTTAAGGGTTCCGTGGCTATAATCGTCACTTTGTCGTGTAAGGCCGTCTCATTCGCAAAATTCACCGTCAGCTGCGCATCCTTAAGACTGGCTTGATTAAAGGGTGCCTGGCGAGTAATCCAATATAATTTGCTGCTACAAAAGCTCACTAGAAAATTACCGTCACTAAGCAGCATATTAAACACCCCCAACTTTGCCAATTCGCTGCAGGCTAGCGCCACTACGGGCAGCCATTGCTCGTGACTTTCTGGTAACACGGGGAATTTTTGACGTAGGCGGTCCAGCATCCAACAAAATGCATGTTCGCTATCGGTCTGGCCGATGGGTGTATAAAAGTTCAGTGGTCTCTTTTTTACGTCTGGGATTTGACCGTTATGGGCAAATGAAAAAGAACGCCCCCATAATTCCCGTTGAAACGGGTGAGTATTTTCTAAGCTGGTGCTGCCCACGTTTGCTTGCCGAATATGACTAAGGACTATTTGGCTTTTAATGGGGTAGGCTTTTACCCAATTGGCTAACGGCGATTGGGCACTGGGATTTGGGTCATGAAAGGCTCTGGCACCAGCGCCTTCATAAAAGACAATACCCCAGCCATCACGATGAGGGCCGGTACGTCCGCCCCTTTCCATAAGGCCGGTAAAACTAAAACAAATATCGGTAGGGGTATTAGCACTCATACCCAATAGTTCACACATGTACAAAATTCCAAATTGATGTATATCGTAAACGCATTACAGTTTTTAATTTTACATCAATTTATTCATCTTTTGTGGGAGCGTCATCAACCAAAGCATCCACATCTATATCATCCAATTCACTTTCTAAATTGGCAAGAGCTTCATCGATGGCCGCTTCACCATCGGTGGTTTCTTCTTCTGAGTTAACTTGCGCTTCTGCTTCAGGCTCTGCTTCAGGCTCTGCTTCTGGTTCAGGTTCAGGCTCAGCAAGCACGTCTTCATTTTCACTGGATTGATCATCGTCTAAATTAAAGTTGTCATCATCCAAGTTAAAGTCATCGTCGTCATCTAAATTAAAATCATCAGTTTCTTCATCGTCAAGGGCATCCAGTTCTACCTCTGGTGCTGATTCTTCTGGCTCCTCAACCACTTCGTCATCCAACTGGGGAATATCTTCTTCTATGGGTTCTTCATCATCGGTTAAGCTATCTAACACACTGTCTAGTTCATCGATGGCAGCAGAGGTCTCGTCGTCATCCGTCGCAGTAATGTTTTCTGTAGGTTCCACATCAGCATCTATATCGAAGTTTTCATCAAAGTCAGGAATATCATCTTCCACATCTTGAGCTAAATCCTCTTCGTCAGCGTCATCCAGTTCATCCTTGACCTCTTCTAGATCATCATCACTGGCTAAATCTAAATCGTCCATGCCATCGAGGTCGTCATCATCGTCATCGCCGTCACTTAAATCAAAGTCCTCGTCAAATTCTTCATCGTCCATGCCATCATTTAAACTTACCTCTGGGGTCGGCGCAGACATGCCTGAGTCTTTCTCGGTGGTCGGCTTATCGTCATTTGCAGGAACAGCTTTCTTCTTTGACAATTGACGAAAAATAAAGAAACCTGCTAAGCCCAATACTATGGTTAATACGGGTATTAAAATATATAACCAGAATGGAATCGCTTCATTTTCTAAGGCCGCCTCTTCAAGCTCAGATTCTGATGAAGCCATGCCCTCTATCGAAGGCTCTTCAATAGGGTTAACGATCGGCTCTTCCACGAGCTCATCGGCTGGGACTTGCGCCTCAGGTGGCCCTTCCCCCATAGAGTCGTCTAGCGCTTTTGGCCATTCTTGCAACGGCTCTGTTGCGTCAGGGTTTACATCTTCTTTTACAAAATATTCGTGGGTAAAGTCTTCCGGTATAGGAAAAACCAACATGATAGGGTCAGGCTTTATGCGAAATTCCTGATCCACGCCAAAACGGCCTTTTACGTTCAACGCCACCTCATAATTACCAAGCCCTTTGTCGGGCATAATAATGGACTCCCAAACACCCTCTTCAATCCAAGGCACAGCCTGAATAATAGAATGCTGATCGGGCCCTTTTAACTTGGCAATCACACGGGTTCTGGCCACTTCTATATCGGGTACTTGAGGAATAATTCTTACTGCATAGGCCATTTCACCATTATGTATTCGTTTACGTATTTCAAACCCGATGGGCTGGCGCACTTGGATGTATTCTTTGCGCATGCGCTGAAAAGTTTTACCGTCCACCGTAATTTGCAGTTCATATTGACCTTCTTTGTTTAAACGTTTAATGCTTTCACGAAAGCGGCCGTCCGCTGGAATGTTTTCAGGATCATTTATTTGCTTAGTACCACTGCGGCCAGATTCGGCGGTCATTTTCATTTCAACGGTCATTAAGCTCAAAAAGTCTTGATTGGTTAATACTTTTCCGTCTTCGTGCAAGTACACTTCAAAATCAACCTGCTGACCTGGAAACAAAGACTCGGGTAAGTTCGTGATTTCCATTTTCAAATCACTCACTACTGTGACTCGATTGTCAGGGTCTAAATCTGCAATGATTTTCCAGGTACCCGCTTGGGGATTTTCAATGGTGACTAAGTCATAGACTGACTCGCTAAACCAGCGAGCATTTTCAGAGGCTTTTATTTGGCTTAAAACGTGTCCGTCGGGGGAGGTTAATTGAGTAGGTGCTGATCCCTTTTTACGAAACACCAGTGCTGTAAACTCTTGCACGCTTTCATCGATTTCAAAGGTATTATCTTGAGCCAAAGGTACTTGTTCGGCCGCTACTGGTGCCGCTTTTTCAAAGGCCTTTAAAAAGGCTTTCACCAATTGTTCAGAATTATTCACTACCTCATTCATGCCATTGGTAGTGAGGGATAGTTTTTCAAGCAAAACTTTATCTGCATTTTCAGACAAGGCAATCGTGTGAACCTTTACCCCTAAATCTTGGTATTGCTTCAATACTTGCGTCATGATCCGACGTCGTTCAGCTTCATTTTTTTGAGCTTGCTTTGGGTCTTTATCCGCAGCAATATCCACTAATCCGTCGGTTAATAATATAACATGCTGTTCAAACTCACCGTCTTTTTCAAATTTCCAAGTGGCCTTTTCCATGGCCTCGCCAATGTTAGTGCGCAAACCGTGACTATTAATAGTGTTAGCTTTTAACTTGGCATTTTCGCGCCACTTGTCATCTACTTTTTCTGGGGGCACTAACATATTGACCCATTGACCAAAAGTCCAAACTCCGGCTTGAGAGCCTTCCGGTAATAATTCAACAATTAGATTAAGGGCGGGTATACGTAGGTTTTCTGGGTCGTTTTGGCGCATGGAGCCAGAGATATCAATGATGATACGTACATCGGAGGCGACACTAGTGGGTACTATTTTACTTTTGGGTGCAGCTATTTCAGCAGGAGCCTCATCTCCTGGGGCCGACCACACCAATGCACTCAAGGCCATCCCTAAGATTAAGTAAACAGCTATCCATGCCTTACCAAATCGATCAATCATTATCGAACTCTTAATCCTTAGGAGGTGTAAAACTTACATTTGGCTTTCTAGTACGCGACGACCTTTTTCAGTAATGTGCCAGCGAATACCGTTTTTACCACTCACTTTACCCGCCATACTGCGCGTCACTAATACCGCCAATGTTTGCAGCATAGTAGACTCATCGTTGTTAGACTCACGACACAAACCGGGTAATGATCTAAAGATATATCGGCCAGTGGCCAGCATCTTTAAGGCGTTAGAACTGGTCACATCCAGCTCTTCTTCCATTTTCATAATTTCAGGTTCGTCTTCTGGCTCTAATTCTTGCTCTGTTTCGGTGTCGATTAAGGGCAGTAATTCATTTTTTATGATGCGTAAGTCGTGATGTACGGTTTCTGATTGCTCTTTAGCGTGACGCGCGGCATCCAAAATACGATCAGACATATTGGTAATGAAAAACCGACTTGCGATGGCAGATATTAGACAAAAACCGGTAAATATTAATAACCGCGACGGATCCCCCTGGGTCTCTAATATAAGTTCACTGTTCACTAGGTCTAATATCACCGGCACTAAAAACGCGGCGCCTATGCCCACCACTAGGCACCGGGGTAAACTGATCGCGTCGGGATCATTTTCACCGTACATATAATAATTCACTAACCCGCCGAAAATTCCGGCCAGCAGCATGACGGTTGCAAGAATAAAAATATGGTTAGCCATTTGACACCTCTTATTCATTAGAGCCTATAGATAGCGCCGCTAATAAATCGTTCTAAATAATTTTAAAATCAGTGGCTACCGCCTAACGCACACTAATTTACCCAGTGTTTTTATCCTTATGTTTAAGACTACGCACTAGTTATAAAACTAGACGTATTTTTCAATAGCGCAAAAAATCTGTTGTTAGTGATTGTTTTATAGACAATTTATGCCATTAAATGCAATACACCTTAGAACACGGCCAAACTTGCCTGTTATACTGCGTCTAACAATTGGAGAGCATTATGGATCTAAATTCACTTACCCATTGGCAGCAACTGTCTTTTTGTGCCGCCATTTGTGAGCGCAGCATGCCTAACTTTCAATTATTTTGTGAGCTAGAAGAGACACCCGAGCAATCTAAACAATCCCGTAAAATCCTCAATAAAGTCTGGGAATACTTACGCGGCCAGCTCAGCAGCATGAAGAATATAGAGAAACAATTAGAAGTTCTTAATGAATTAGTACCCGATCCCACTCAATATGAGAGTTATGGTGCCTACCCTGCTATGGACTGCATGGTCACATTGCAAAGTTGCATTCAGGGCATTTTAGATGACTCCATTAACGATGCCCAAGCAATGCAAACCATGACCCACGAGCGATTATTAGAAGTGTTTGAGCTACAAGAACAAAACAAAGAAGACAGCCCATTATGGTCACGTCAGATGGAATTTGAACAATCCGCATTGGCGCTAATTTGTGCACAGAACAGTCACGCGCAAACCATCAAAGAGCTGATCCCCCTAAGCCATGATTTAGGTGTGAGCCAATTAGGTATTAGCTTAGATGATTAAAGTTTTTGCCATGTGCTTGTGCCTAGGATTATTGGCAAATGCCAGCTTTGCCAGTGATGATCATTCTGGACATAGTGATGATTTGTTATTGCTGTTGCAACACAAAATAGCCATCACTAAATTACAAAAGGCACTTCCCAGACTTGCCTCTATTGAGCAGTTGGAAAACCGTACCCGCCAAGCACGGCACTTTAAAACCGCCCTGCCTAAGCTTAAACGCTTTATGGCGGTGCCCGAATCCCGCTACCCTAATATAGATATGTACGCGCAAAGCCTTCAAAGTCGCTCGGCTTTACTTAGTGATTACGCCCAATTATTACTGCAGTTTCACGACCACCCTTAAAATCCTAGCGCTGACCTAGGTCAAGTACCTCATCATTAATTTGACGCATAATATCCAGTCGTACGGCGCCAGCGCCGACCATATTCTGGATACCACAACATGACCATTGAATTATTAAGCCCCGCCGGCACCCTTAAAAATATGCAGTACGCCTTTGCCTACGGGGCCGATGCCGTTTACGCAGGCCAACCTAGATACAGTTTACGGGTGCGTAATAATGAGTTTGATGCTGAAAATCTAGCCATTGGCATCAACCAGGCTCATGCACTGGGCAAAAAGTTTTACATCGCCAGCAACATCGCGCCTCACAATAAAAAAGTGAAAAGTTACATGGCCGACATAGAGCCGGTTATTCAGATGAAACCCGATGCGTTAATCATGTCAGACCCCGGTCTCATTATGATGGTCCGCGATAAATGGCCCGATATGCCGGTACACCTGAGTGTGCAAGCCAATGTGGTGAATTATGCCAGTGCCAAATTTTGGCAACGCCAAGGCATAGAGCGCATTATTTTGTCCCGTGAATTGTCCCTTGATGAGATAGAAGAAATTCGCATGCAGGTACCCGACATGGAGCTTGAAGTGTTTGTTCACGGCGCCTTGTGCATTGCCTATTCAGGGCGTTGTCTGTTATCGGGTTACATCAACAAACGCGACCCTAACCAGGGCACTTGTACAAATTCGTGCCGCTGGAAATACGACGTACACGATGCTAAAGAAACCGAATCAGGGGACATTATCCCTACTGCCGCCCCTGCCACGTGGTCTCCTAAACAAAACAGTGCGCCTACCCTTGGAGCGGGCGACACCAGTGATGAGATTTTCTTGTTACAGGAAGAGGGTCGCCCTGACGAATTTATGCCCGCGTTTGAGGACGAGCACGGCACCTACATCATGAACAGTAAGGATCTGCGCGCCATCCAGCATGTTAAGCGCTTGGTCGATATGGGGGTGCATTCATTGAAAATAGAGGGCCGCACCAAAAGTCACTACTATGTGGCCCGTACCGCACAAACGTATCGCAAAGCCATAGACGATGCCCTAGCCGGTAAACGCTTCGATATGGGCCTAATGGATACCTTAGAAAACCTCTCTAACCGAGGTTACACCGAAGGCTTTTATCGCCGCCACGTGCACGATGAATATCAAAACTACGAACGCGGCACCTCACAAAGCCTTAAACAACAAATTGTAGGGGAGGTAATTCAAGAGATTCACCCTGATTACCTCACTATTAATGTTAAAAACAAGTTTCACGAAGGGGATTCCATGGAGCTCATGACTCCAAAGGGTAACCAACGGTTTACGCTTAACGGCATGCTGGACACCAAACAACAGCCGAAATCAGAGGCTCCAGGGGCGGGTATTAAAGTGTTAATTCCCAAGCCCAAGCATTATCAGCACAGCGATAAAATTATGCTGATGCGCAACTTGAGTTAATGCTTAACTTGAGGCGTGAATGCCGCTCACGCCTCCTCAAGAATTATCTGCCCCTCAATGGCACTAAACACGGGGGTAGGCTGTAAAATTACAAAAGATAAAGCCCTACCTCCCTTTTCTGCTAAAGGTCCAGCCGCTTCCTATCAATTTCTGCCGCTGAATTAATCTTCAGATATCCCCCATGTGCTATCTTTAATGAACAAGAGCCTGCATTTATGGGCCGTTCATTACCATGGATACAAGCATGTTACGTTTTTTTTCTATTCTATTATTGCTGGTGACTCATTTAACTCAGGCCAATCCTGAGCAACTTATCAGTGACACGTTCACTCAAGTTTCACAGCAACTTTCAGCTTTAAAAGAAACCAGCCTTCAAGATATTGAACAAATACTCAAGCAAGAGCTCGAACCCCATATGGATATTGAGCGCATGAGTAAACTGGTGCTGGCTGACCACTGGAAACGGGCTAGCTTAAAGCAAAAAAAACGCTTTATACAATGTTTTAACCGCCAACTTAGACACGATCAAGCTCAGTCTTTACAAACATGGCATGCAGGCCAATGGTCAATACGTTCCACCACGTTCAACAACAGTGGCAGTAAAGTGGCCATTGAAGTTCACATGAAAATGACGCAAGAAACCCGAAATATGGTGCTGCGTATGTATAAGAGTGAGGGGCGCTGGTACATCTACGATGCCGCGTTTAACGGCATTAGCATGTTAAAAAACTTTCGCGATGATTATGCCTTAAGGATTGAAAGTCAGGGCCTGGGTAAAACCCTCGCCAAATTGTGCCAACAGTACCCGCTAACGGTTAAAAAGTTAGTCATGGCCGCCAATGAATGGCCACCCTTCATTGGCCGTTCATTACCCGGCCTAGGTTTTAGCGTTGAACTAATTAGCCAAGTACTCTCAAGGGCCGGTTACGAGGTGAGCATGGCATTTGCTCCATGGGAAAAAGTGCACAAGGGCATGCAAAAGGGCAAATACGATATTAGCGTGGCGGCCTGGTCTAATGCTGATCGACAAAAGCAGCTATTGTTCAGCAACCCCTATTACCACAATCAATTGGTGGTGGTGAGTGCCTCACAAACCATAAATACTCTAGATGCCTTTCAAAACGCACTGGTAGCGGATAAAAAAAGCCTAGGGCTGATGGAAGACTATGCCTACGAGCAACTTATCCCTAAAGGAAGCCGCATTAGCTACCACCGACACTACGGCCCCTTGTTACGCAAACTCGCCAGTGAAGAATTGGACATGGCATTACTTGACGGGGATGTAGCACGCTATTTTTTAAATTCTATGACCAGTTTAAAGAACCATTTGCAAGTACCCACTACCACCCTGCACAGCAGAAGCCTGCACTTTACTATGCTAAAAGATCACCCCGCTGCACATACAGTCATATTAGATTTTAACCGACACTTAAGCGACTACTTGGAATCTGATGATTATCAAAAACTACTTGAGAAATATCAGCTAGCAAAATACGAGCGAAACTCGAATATTAATTAAAGAAATAATATTTATTGTTTGAAATTGTTCACTGTTTCACAAAGACCTCTTGAGTTGTTATAACTTTTGTTTACAAGGGACGGTTTTCTTTGCTTCCCTTGGGAGTTATAACTAACTTTAAGGTATGACTAAATATCCGCTTTACCTCAAAAAAGTAATCCAGCATAACGCACTAAACATGCTTCTTTTTAGCGCTTTATTTATGTCAGCACTCACTAGCGCTGCGGTGCAGGTAATTCCTAAAGGCTACAAAGATAACACCACCTCAAGTGCCCAAGACACTCAGTTGAGTGCTGTGCAATTAAAAGCACACTTTAAAAAGGCGGTTAGCGAATACCGGACTGAGTTAAGAGCGTATTGGCCCGATGCAGAAATAAGCAGTAAAACCCGCCTTGTCTTTTATTCTCAAGATTACCAACAAAAACAGGCGGTGGATTTTAAGTCTAATGAAATTCAAATTTCTATGCCCAGCATACGCCAAGGTAAAGTATTAAATTACCGTGAAATGCAAAAACGCCTTAAGAAAACACTGGTGCAATTACTATCTACTAATTTACAAGATGCCGTGAATAAGGATCCCATCAATAAAGTAATGGAGGGGTTGGCAGGTATCCGCTACGCGCAAGATTTAGGCTCAATGGGTCGGGACTTAATACTGGGGGAGTTGTTTCGTGACGAACGCCCTTCTATTAAGGCCGTGGAGCGTATGGCTAAAAAATTAAGCAAGGCAGCCTATATTCGTTACCCCGCCGTAGCCTCTTTAAACTTGGCCTTTGCCTTTAACGATCGCACCACTTACATTATTTCATTACCTGAAAAACGCATTCGCACTAAGGCTATTCGCTATAAATCATTCGTTTATGATTACGCACAAAAATACAGCCTGCCACCGTCTTTAGTATTTGCCATTATCCATGCTGAAAGCCACTTTAATCCACTGGCACGCTCGCAAGCACCGGCCTTTGGGCTGATGCAAATAATGCCTCATACTGCAGGCCTGGATGCCAGCCACTTAATTTACAAGAAACAGAAGGTGTTATCCCCAAGCTACCTATACAACCCTAAACAGAATGTTCAGGTAGGCGCCGCCTATTTTCATATACTGTACTACCGCTATTTAAAAGGCATTACTGATTCAAAGGCGCGTCTTTACTGTGCCATTGCGGCCTACAATGCCGGTACGACCAGTGTCATGAAAACACTAACGGGCCGCGGCAGTATTAATAAAGCGGTGAACAGCATTAACCGAATGTCTGCACCAGATGTATTACGTAAATTACTCAGGCAAATGCCTACGGCCGAAACCCGTGGATATTTAAACAAAGTCCTTAACTTGCAGAAGACCTATGCCAAAATTTAAGCTGATAATTTATTGCGTGTTAACCTTAATGTTAACTGCTTGCCTAGACTTCCCAAAGGAGCAATTCTTTAGCACTAGGATAAGTGAAAAAAATCAAAAAGTGGAATACCAAGATATACATAAATTAAACTTGGCTATTAATGGATTAGTAAAAGAGGTGGACGAGTCCGGTTTCTCACCTAAATTGAAAACCCACTTCACGCTTAAAGATTTAAGCGACGGACCCTGGCCCCAAGCTTGGGTAGCTTTCAATATTGATGTCTATTTAAAAGATAAAAAATTGGCGCGGATTTCCAAAGCTAATGTTATGCAGGACCGTACCTTAACAGTGACTTTTGAACAGCATTTACCAAAATTTGGCATTACTCAAGATGAATTAAGCATCCGTGTGACGCCGGTAGCGTGGATGCCCACTTTCCCACTGCATATAATGTCTGACCCTGCAATCGATGAGGCGGTTAAGATAAATGCATCCACTTCTAAGCAGGTCGATAACAAAATAAGTGCACTTCGCTAGACACTAATGTAGACACCATTAGCCTTACAGCTGATGGCTCTATGCTTGTCTTCATTGTATATAAAATGTTTGTGATGCGGTCATGGTATTTAGTTTAATGTTCCATTTCTCCATGGCACTTTTACTGTAAACATAACGTCCAACGTTACTAACAAAAGGCTTAATATCAGAGACGGACACACCTTTTAAAATAAAGTGCGACAAACGTGCCGCCAACCGTCCTTGGTCATAACCTGATACCACATACCCTCCGGCCGCCATACCCTGCCCCACCGCTAAATCCCAAAATGCAAATAAGGGTACCTGTGAGTGGTGATGTGCCCAATTTATTAACTTGCTAGGCGCAGCGTATTCATCATCACTGTTTCGTATGGTGTGGTAAGTACCCAAAATAATGCCATCGTAGCCATTGTCTTGAGTATCTTTAATAGCGTTTTTCCAATCAGCTTCATCATTGGTTAACAGTATATCGATATCTGTACGTCTAATGTTAGCGGTACGCGCATCACCAAAGGTTTCATTTACAGCTGCTTGCATGGTCGTGCTGTTATCCATTAATACTAACATTTTTTTGGGAGCCGGTTTCATCACTTTTCGAATATGTTTGATGGTTTCAACATACAATGGACGCTCTAAAACACCGGTGACATTTTTATGTATATCTAAATTTAGCTTACTTAGCGGGCTGTTTACGCCCAAAAAAACCACAGGTATGTTGGAGTCACTTAAGCGCGGGATCATCAATAAATTCGCATTGTCATCGCCCAATACAACTAAGTCAGGCTTAATGCGATGGAAAACCTTCATTACACGATCGGCCGACGCTTCAAACTCTGACTTGGCAATACGCTTAGTATCAAGATAGGTCACCTCAATATTATGTGTACCTAGGAATTGATCTTCAAAGGCTTGAATGTAGTTTTTATCCCAGTTGTATTCTGGATGATAACTTTCAACGATTAAGATAGTTTGAGCCATGCAGACCGGAGCCGCTAGCAACAAAAACACTAATAAAAATATATTTTTATTTATCGACTTAACAACGTGATAAACATTCATACGTGCTCCTTCATGCCTGTAAGGCTAATTATTATTTTTACACAGACAGTCTATTTAATGATTAATAATTAGGTAAAGCACAAAGGATAAAAATGCGACTAAAGGAGGATTAAAGTGATGTAAATTTAAGGAAATTTTTAGATTTTAATAAATATAATTTATCGCCTAATCAGTTTTTATAGTTTGTAATATTTTAATTAAGTGAGCAGCCTGACTGATGGCATCGTCTAATGCATGATGAAGCGTTCCCAGCCGCTTTAGTTTAATACTTGGGTAAAAACATTTAAGGGTGCGATAACAGCGATTATTATAATGTGTCCATGGTAAAGGGATACCCGCTCTATAATAAGCATTAGCTAATATGGCATTATCGAACGATGCGCCGTTTCCCCACACTAAAGCATCCTCCCCTAGCCAAATAGAGAAATCTGTTAATGCCTGTGTTAATACAATATTAGGTTCAGTGATGGCTTTCCGGGCCGCATCTTCCTGTTGAAGCCACCATTTAATGGTATCGCCATTTACCTCTAAACCGACTTGTAGACAGCTTTGTAAATCGATCACTTGGTAATATGTATCTTGAAGCTCACCATTGAACCTGACTGCGCCAATAGCCACGATGGCGGCATTACTATGGGTAGCCATGGTTTCTAAATCTAACATGACATTATTGTTTGATAACGATGACGGCATGAGTTGCGCAGCCTTAAGTGAGTAGTTGTATTTAGCTTAGGACAGATTAAAGGTATCTTCCTGATATGTGGTGTTCATGGCCGTGAGAAGTGGACAGATGATATGTTAGGAATTGGTTTTGTTAATCGGGGAAACGCCGCGACGTGCCATCCTGCTTTGAAGCTTAGACATCGCTAGCCTGAAAAACGCCGCTCCTTGCCATCCTCGGTAATTGCTCCTGCATTACTCTAATACATCACATCCCTGTGATTAATGGCACCGCGGCATACCGTACATCCTGTACATAAAAGCGGCTGCATCCAAGGCGGACAAGACCCGATCTAAATAGGAGCGGGTAAACTAAAGAGCGACACCCACATCACTCTTTAATATTCCAAAGGTTACTCTGGAATGACTACGTTAACACCGTCGAAGGTAATTGGGTTTTCTGGTGTTGCCTG
Source organism: Bermanella sp. (assembly GCA_029938135.1). Lineage (GTDB taxonomy): Bacteria > Pseudomonadota > Gammaproteobacteria > Pseudomonadales > Oceanobacteraceae > Bermanella. The sequence continues at coordinate 23,892 of JAPYOO010000005.1, forward strand.
AATATCAACAAGATCACTCTTAGCTAACACGGCTACTCCTTCAACGAAGGTTGGGGCCTTAGCTTTCACTAACTGACTGGCTGGTAAAGCAGTTCCGCCTTTCAAATGCTGTAACATCAGGTCAGCTGCTTTTTTGAAGTAATAATCAATGGGAACATAACTCATGTCAGCTGTGTATAAGTGATACAAATTGGAAATGCTATCCAAGTGTTGAGCATTGGCAATTTCATAATACTTAAGGTTGCTATTCTCACCTTCAACCTGATTATTCAAACCAAGGTAGGCACGAGAGGAATGATTCGGCACAATTAGCGCATCACTTTGACCGTGTACAATAATAGTGGGTTTACCTTGCAGGTTACCGGTTGCCTTCACTTCAGATAAACCTGTCATTAGTTTTTCGTGCAATTCATCACTTTCGTCATTGAAAATTTTCCAGTAACAAAGTGCACCTTCCAAATTGTAATCAAATGTGCCGTTAGTAGAAGTGGCCTTATGCTGCTCCATAGATGGTGTACCATTTTCATAGTCTTTTATAAGATTGAGGTTTTCTGTACGTGGAATACCGTTGCTGCCGGTTGCCAAAGTTTTATAGGATGTATTTTCAGTTGGTGCGCCATCGCCATCCACAACTCCCATACTCACGTTACACAAATTATCCACTAAGGAGCTTCGTGTAAATTGGTTAGCATAGGTAGTAATCAAAGACTGATATAGATCTAAGCTTGCATAACCTGTAGCAATGCGCATGGATTCGGGCGTGAAACCGGCATCCAATAGTTTTTTAGTTGATTGTACCCCTAACTCTTCTATGGTTCCCGGCTCGAGTAAACCTGCTACTACTAGGGCATCACATCGAGCATCTACCGTGCCCCGTTGCGCTGCGAACAAGGCACCTGCATTAGCAGGGTCTTTATTGGCACACTGCCCAAACAACTCAGCAATGGCAAAGTATTCAAATGTGCTTTTACTATGAGCGCTGAAAGCATTATTGGTACCGGCTTTAATTGAGAATGCGCTATCTGCCGATGCCGGTATTACATTGGGCTCCCCTGCAACCACTGCATCAATCAAACCTTCACTATCCATCTCGGCTGCTCGGATAACCCCTGCTCCGCCATTAGATACACTGGCGGCAATAACCATAGTGTTGTCTGTTGTAAAATCTTCTGAGAACGTCTCGTTGAGGATATTAAACGCAAACTTAATGGCTTGAAGAGTATGCAAGCCCCAATCTTTTTCCGGGTTCTTTTGTGAGTATGCATGTTTGAATGCATAACGATTGGGATTAGCCTCAATATAGGCCTGTACTTCAGCGTCAGTAGGCAAGGTTATACCGACATATTCATTAGACGCTTCATTTACGTTTTCTTGGGTTGGAACCACAAAGGTCAATTCTTCATCTGTGTTCAAGTCCAATGCATTAAGTTGAATGCCATAGCCTTTTTCCTGAGTTAGATCGACTGCACCAGTTCCCTTATTCATATCGGTATAGGCAACCGCACAACCGTTTTCAAGGCCCCAGGCACCGGATGTACCAATGGCACCATAAACACCACGAGAACCAGAAGCCGGACCTGCAACTATACAAGGATCATCCACATTAAAAGTAGAGGGCACTTGTACCATCAAGATTGCGCGATTAATACCTTCGCCCACATAGGCTAAATATTCTGTACCGGCATATTTAGTCTCATCGGTTGGGCCGTATTCCACACCAAATAAACCGTCTGTTTGGCTAACCAGAGCGCCATAATTAGTATGGATGGTGTTTTTTCTAAGCTCTGCTTTAGTTGGGTTTTCATCATCTGCATAACCAGGTGCCGCACCTTTAATCCCAGCCAACCCCAAACCTGCCAATAAGCCATCGGTCACACCGTCATATTCGGTGGAGATTACATCACTTATATTTAAAGAATAGATTTTAGCTGAGTCGTCAGAATCCGACCCGCACCCGCCTATCAAGGACGCAGATGCCATTAACATCAATGTATAGAGTCGTTTTCTCGCCAATATTCTTTTCATTTTGAACCCTGTTATTTTTATCTTCTTAAAAAAGTGGATTATTGTAAAAATCATTATCGAAATAGTAGTCCGCTATCGATCAATTTTTAACTCACTAAACTTTAATATTTAAGCCCCACCCACCACAATCCTTCAAAGGTACTAGTCTATATTTCATAGAATTTTTTCGCGCATAAAAAAAACGGCCAATAACTTACGTTATTCACCGCTTTATTTAATATCTATAAATTCTTAGCTCTTTAATGTTATGGACTATAAACCGTAGCCGGCAACCAGTTAACAATCGATGGATAAGCCAGAATTAAAGTTAAACCAATCAGTTGCAATACAATAAACGGCATAACGCCTTTGTAAATATCGGTCAGTTTAATTTCTGGTGGGCACACCCCTTTCAGATAAAACAAGGCAAATCCCACTGGTGGTGTCAGGAAGGAGGTTTGCAGCGTCACCGCCACCATCATCACAAACCACACTAGCTCTGGATTGTCGATTACACCATAACCATTGATGGTAATATCCAATGCACTGATAACAGGCGCCACCAGCGGCAAGATGATTAAGGTAATTTCTATCCAATCAAGAATAAAGCCCAGCAAGAATATGACGGCCAACACAAACAAGATGATGCCGTAAGGACCAAAGGGTAAGGATACTAGGAAGGACTCTATAAATTCGTCACCGCCCAATTCGCGTAATACCAAAGCAAACACAGTGGCTCCGATGAAGATCGCAAAGATATAACCACTCACGTTAAAGGTATTGTGCAAACACTCCTTCACCACTCGAATTGAGAACTTTCCGTTGTACCAGGCCAATAACATGGCCGACGCAGCCCCCACGGCCGAGGCTTCGGTAGGCGTGGCTATACCGGTGAATATACTGCCCAATACGGCCACTATCATTAATAAGGTGGGCAACACCGCCTTTAATACTCGAATCCACAATTCCAGCGTCACCGGTTTTAGTTCATCTGCCAATGGCATGGCTTTGGGTTTAAGCACACCAAAGCCCACGATATATATCACATACAAGGCTCCCAGAATTAAGCCCGGGAACACAGCCCCCATGAACAAATCCCCCACCGACAAGGCCAACTGGTCAGCCATGATTACCAACATAATACTGGGAGGAATAAGAATACCCAGCGTACCTGAGCTGGCTATCACACCCACGGCGACTTTTTTATCGTAACCCTGTTTTAGCATGGCAGGCAGTGACATCACCGCCAATAACACCACGGATGCACCGATAATGCCGGTAGACGCGGCCAAAATAACACCGATTAAAATGACCGTAATGGCTAAACCACCGCGGACACGGCCAAATAATTCTTGGAACGATTGCATGAGCTTTTCGGCAGCACCCGATTTATCCAACATATTCCCCATGAAGATAAACATGGGCAAGGCCACCAGTATCCAATTGTCCATGATTTTATAGATACGGTTAACCGACAAGCCCAGGGTCATAAAATCAAGCCCAGTCATGGTTTCCATGTAGAAATCTGAATAGTAGCCAATGGCGGCAAATATAACCCCTACACCACCCAGAACCCAGGCGATGGGAAAGCCACTAAATAGCAGCACCAAAAAACTTAGCATCATGCCAACAATCAGGACTTCATTCATTTCCATGATTATTCTCCCCTCTTAAGTAACACGACTTCACGATACAACCGGTTAAGGGCGGTGAGCATTAGAAATCCTATGCTTAAAGGAATCACAGATTTAATTATCCAGCGAAAAGGTAAACCCGATGGTGCGTTGGAGCGCTCTGAACTTCGAAAAGCTTCGTAAACGAAATCCAGGCTGTGATAAAAAATTACATACAAAAAAGGTAACAAGAAAATGCAGATTCCAACGATTTCAACTATGTGTTTCCACCGGCTAGAGAAATGCACTGATAAAACATCTACCCGCACGTGGGCGTTGGTGGCTTGGGCATAGGCCAAACCAAACATGACACCAATGGCATACAGGTGCCATTGCAATTCTTCCAGAACAATGAGTCCGGAGCTAAAACCACGACGCAAAATTACCTGGGTAATAATGACCGCTATTAATATGATATAAACCCATGAAATTCCATGGCCAATTTTTTTAATGACATGGTCAATTTTGTCCGCTATAGGAACCGGCTTTAGTTGTATTTCCTGGCTCATAATATTACACCCACATAACCCACTGCTAATAAGACTCTATTAAGGGTTTATTATTGAAATAAAGTTTGGTGAATGTGCTGACAGATCGTCAGCACATTTTAAATCGAACAAAGCTTGCAAGAAAAAATTAGTTTCTTGTAATGAACGCTCGTGAAGACCATATTTTGTAGTTGGCGCGGAACTGAGACAAGTCAGCATATACTTCTTTAAACATTGGATCTTGGCTTTGCTCAACAACTACTTCATCCCATGCAGCTTTAAACTGAGCCATCATATTGTCAGGCCAGGTATGCATGATTACACCACGCTGAGACGTGTTTTTTTTCATGGCATCAAACTGAATGAATTCAGATTCAGCAATAGAGTTAGATACAGACGCTTTACAAGTAGTCGACACTTGAGCCTGCTGATTTACACTCATTTTATTCCAAGTATCTTTATTGATTAACAATTCAAAAAGGGTGGCTTGCTGGTGCCAACCGGGAAAGTAGTTATGCTTAGCGATTTTGTAAAAACCCAGTTTTTGATCGATGGCTGGCTGAGAAAATTCAGTAGCATCAATAGCGCCCTTTTCTAGCGCACCAAATATTTCGCCACCAGGAAGTAACGATACCGACACCCCTAACTTTTGCATTACCTGGCCACCAAGACCGTAGAAACGCATGTTAAGGCCTTTCAAGTCCGCCATAGATTTGATTTCTTTCTTGAACCAACCTGAGGTTTCCGGAGAGATTATGGCACACGCTTCAACATGTACATTGTAACCGGCTTCATCGTACATTTTTTGGTACAACTTCATGCCATTACCATAATACATCCAAGCCATAAACTCAGGTGCTTCAGGGCCGAAAGGAACAGTTGAGAAAATAGCGGCGGCGGGCATTTTGCCGGCCCAGTAACCTGAAATGGCATAACCTGAGTTTACCTTGCCGCTGGATACCGCATCCAGAATTTCAAGTGGTGCGACCAATTTACCTGGCTCATACACTTTCATCTTTAACTGACCCTCAGAGACCAAGGCCAACTGCTCTTCTACCCATTTAATGGGGGTACCCAATGCTGGTAAATGTGAACCAAACGCGATAGGGGTTTTAAGTAAAATAGGTTTTGCTTCTGCCATGGCCGCACACATTAATAGTGCGCTGACTGCAGTGACTGTTTTTAGAATATTGTTCATACATGTCTCCACTTGTTATTTTTTAACGGGTCCGGTTACTCACATGAGCTTGGGATGGTGAAACTATAGTGGACAGGCTTGCACACCAACCATCCTTCTTTGGTAGGAGTGATTAGGAGTAAAATGTTTTTACACCACATAATAGGCTTAAATACCTAGACTTAGAACTAAAGGAGGATAGCCCCTCTAACCCTGTCCACTATTATGGACAGTCGTTTTTTCATCATTTGGAGTGTATAAGATGGGTGACATGATGCAGTTCCCATTGCTCACCAGCCATATCATTAAAAGTGCGGCGTCGCGTTACGCACAGACTCAAATAGTTTCTCAATTAGATAATGGCAGTATTCATAAATACACTTACAAGGAAGCCTATATCCGCATTAAACAACTTGCGAATGCCTTAACCCAATTAGGCATTAAAAAAGGGGACTGTATTGCGACTATTGCTCTGAATAACTTTAGACACTTTGAATTGTATTATGGAATTTCGGGTATAGGCGCCATATTCCACACCGTTAATGCACGGCTATTTTCACACCAAATTCACTATATTTTAGAACACGCAAAAGACAGTTTCATTTTTATTGATGCAACCTTACTGCCTTTAATTGAACCTATTATTGACGAACTATCCTGCGTAAAGGGCATTATTGTTAATTGCTCAGCCAAAGAAATGCCCGCCACTAAACTTAATAACCTTTATTGTTATGAAAACTTAATTGCAGACAACAGCAAAAAATTTAACTGGCCAAGACTACCCGCTCACAGTCCTTGCTGTTTATGTTATACATCCGGCACCACTGGTCACCCAAAGGGAGTTTTGTATAGCCATCAATCCACGGTTTTGCATGCCATGATGTCTGGCTCATCTCAATTACTAAATTTTAATCATGCCAGCGTGGTCATGCCTGTCGTGCCGATGTATCACGTGGTGGCATGGGGAATCCCTTTTTCAGCTCCCTTATATGGCGCCAAATTGGTATTGCCCGGGCCTTGTCTAGACGGAGAGTCTATTCATCAGCTGATTCAAAAAGAACAGGTAAATAAAGCATATGGCGTTCCTGATGTATGGCAGGGCTTGCATCAATATTTAAAACAATCCAAACAACGTATTCCGAGCTTAAAGCACATAGGAGTAGGTGGATCGGCTTCCCCTATTGCGCTGGTTAAAATTTATGGAGAGGAATATGGGGTTTATTGGATGGGCATTTGGGGCATGACTGAAACAAGCCCACTCGTTACTGCTGCCATTTATGAGCCCTACATGGATAGTATTCCAATTGATGAAAAATATGCCCTGCAAGCATCAGCTGGGCGCGCCATATTTGGCAGTGAAATCGCCATTTTCGATCATCAACAAAATCCGCTACCCCATGATGGAGTAAGCCGAGGACAATTAAAAGTCCGTGGACCGTGGATAATGCGCCAGTATTTTAATGAACCCACTCATGTTACTGACCCGCAAGCTTGGTTCAATACAGGGGATACTGCCACTATTGATTCAAACGGTTATTTAAACATCATAGATCGCCTGCGTGATGTTATTAAAGCTGGGGACAACTGGATTAGCTCGGCCAGCCTAGAAGATGCCGCCTTAAACTACCAGCCGATTAACGAAGCCTGTGTAATATCAGCTAAACATAAACGGTGGAATGAACGCCCTATCATGCTCATTACGTTAAAAGATCATCAACAGTTTAACCAATACCATTTCATTCAAGAGTTAAAAAACCACCTATCCCTTTGGTGTATTCCTGACGCTATTATTACAGTGCCGTCATTACCCCATACTGGTACCGGTAAGTTAAAGAAATATGAGTTAAGAGAGAGATACCAGGATTACCTGTTAAACATTAAGGCTTAGATTTAACAGGGAAACCAGTGAGTGCATCTGATATATTCAGATAAATTAAAATAATAATATTGAGCTAGCTGTAATGGAATATCTGCACAACACTTGGTTTATTGCCGTCGTCTCTTTAAGTTACTTAGGGCTTTTATTCGCAGTGGCTATTTATGGTAACCGTTCAAAAGAAACCCGCTGGCAACCCTACGTATACAGCCTCACTATGGCTATATTTTGCACCAGCTGGGCTTTTTATGGCGTTGTGCAACAATCCATTACCACCGGCTGGTTATTAGCTCCCACCTATTTCGGCGCCATCTTATTAATGACGTTTGGTTGGAAAGTAATTGACCGAATTATTACCGTTGCTAAAAATGAGAATAGCACCACCATATCTGACTTCTTAGCCGCACGCTTTGGCCACTCTCGAGGCATCGCCATTTTGGTTACGGCCATTTGTTTAATTGGCATTATTCCCTATATTGCCCTGCAATTAAAAGCGGTATCCGGCAGTTTTCAAATGCTCACCGACACCGGCGCCATACAACTAAGCTGGTATACCGACCCCACTTTAATCATTGCCGCCATTATGGCCGTCTTTGGAATTTTATTTGGCACCCGTACCATAGATTCAAGTGAAAGCAATCGAGGCATGATGCTCGCCATCGCTTTTGAATCCATTGTTAAGTTAGTGGCGTTTATGGCGGTTGGTTTATTTGCTGTTTACGGGTTTTATGATGGTTTTTTTGATTTATTCAGCCAAGCTATGAACAGCCCAAAACTACAGCACACGCTTACTGACTATTCCAACCCCAGTGTGTATCTCACCCATGCGGTCATCGGGGCCATTGCAATCATTGCTCTGCCTAGGCAATTTCATGTGGCGGTGGTAGAAAGCAGCAGTGATAAAGATTTAAAAACGGCTCGCTGGTTGTTTCCTGTGTATTTATTGCTCATTAATTTATTTGTTTTACCACTGGCGATGTTCACTATGTTACAACAGGATGACTTTGTTACCCTGAACTATATTACCCTTCAAATCCCCATGATCTATGAACAAAATGGCTTAGCTTTATTGGCCTATATTGGTGGATTATCGGCAGGCACCTCTATGGTTATTATTGCCGCCATCACTCTTGCAACTATGGTATCTAACGAAATAATGCTGCCATTGCTGATTAAATTTAAATACAAACAAGACGCCCATTCACAGAAATTAAAATCCAGAGTATTAAATATACGTAGAGTTGCCATCGTGATAATCCTCTTTATGTCTTTTTTCTATTACCGAATTTTATCCCAATATAATTCTTTATCCGAAATAGGCTTATTGTCTTTTGTGGCAGTGGCACAATTTGCACCGGCCATGTTGATTGGCCTAATGTGGCAAGGTGCAAACTCCCGCGGTGCATATGCAGGGTTAATCACCGGATTTTTGGTGTGGTGTTACTGCTTATTTATACCCGTATTAGCCAGTGCTGGCTGGGTGAATGCTGAGTTTATGTTAGGACCTTGGGGTATTGAATTTTTGCGCCCTTATGAGATGTTTGGTTTAAACGGTCTTGAGCACATAGTGCATGGCACTTTTTGGAGCTTGGCTTTAAATACACTGGCATTAGTCATAGGCTCACTATATTACAAACCCGGCTTTGCTGAAGCCGAACAAGCACTTCGATTTGTTAAAATTCACAAACCTACTAAAGACCCCGCTAAAGCCAATTACAGCATTAAAATAGCAGACCTTAAGGCGCTACTGCTGCGCTTCATCAATGAGGCTAAAGTCGATGGGTTACTAAAATCCTCTAGCAACCCGTTCACGGGACGTTTAATTGACAAAACAACTGTGGATGACAAACTCTTAAAGTCGGCCGACCGCTTGTTAAGTTCAGTACTAGGCCGACGTGGATCAAGTTTACTCATGGCAAAGCTAGTTAGCGGAGAAACCGATCAGTTTAACCACTTAAATACCATTATGGAGGAAGTATCCGAAGTCGTGAGTTTTAACCGTGAGTTACTAAATTCGGTGCTGCAAAATTTTAATCAAGGGGTCAGTGTGGCCGATGAAAATTTAAACCTTATTGCCTGGAATCAAAAATTTGTTTCTTTATATGAATTTCCTAATACCTTTTTATATGTGGGAATTTCGTTAGAAAAAGTTATTTTATTTATCGCCAAGTCTGGGGGTTATGGTACGCAAAATATAGATCAATTGGTGTGGAGGCGTATGTCAGAGCTGCGTTCCGGTAGTCCGCATCATTCGGTACGTAAAACTAAAGAAGGTCGCTACATAGAGCTGCAAGGAAATGCTATGGCCGATAACCGTTATGTGACTACTTACACCGATATTACCGCACACAGAAAAATTGAAGACGAACTTAGAGAAAGCAATGAAGAACTTGAAGAGCGGGTTGAATCCCGAACCCAAGAACTCACTGATTTAAATGAAGTACTGCACAAGGCCAACAGCAATAAAACACGATTTTTAGCATCCGCTGGCCATGACTTAGTGCAGCCCCTTAACTCGGCGTCATTGTTTGCAGCCTCTATTTTACATAAAATTAATAATCTGAAAGAAAATGACTCTAAAGATAATTTAGTGAATGTAGCCCACAACCTTGAAAAATCACTCAACTCTGCCGAATCCTTACTTAACGAATTATTGGAAATATCCAAACTAGATGCTGAAGTTATAAAACCTAATATTCGTGTATTTGCCATTGACCAAGTACTAACCACGCTTTACCAAGAATTTTTGCCTTTAGCACAAGAAAAAGGCATTGAACTGCATTTTGTACCCTGTCATTTAAGTGTGCGCAGTGATGCGGCATTATTGCGCCGCGTTATTCAAAATTTATTAAGTAACGCGCTTAGATACACCCCACAAGGTAAAGTCTTATTAGGCGTAAGGCGTAAACAGTCTGACTTGTGGATAGAGGTGCATGATACCGGCATTGGTTTACCTCAAGATCAAACTGACGCCATATTTGAAGAATTCACGCGCTTAGAAGATAACAAACACAACAGTGAAAAGGGCCTTGGATTAGGTTTATCTATTGTGCAGCGTATTGTGAACCTACTGGGGCACAAAGTATCGGTTCAATCACAACCAGACGTGGGCAGCTGCTTTAGAGTGAATGTGGCAACAGCTAAAGCCGTAGCTGTGCAAAAAATTAACATCGAAGTCGCTGATAAAGAAATAAGCTCTATGGCACAATTAATTTTGTGCATTGATAACGAGCAACAAATTGTAGATGGCATGGGCAGTTTACTTAATGACTGGGGGTATCAAGTGGTAACCGCCACCAATGAACAACAGGCACTTAACATTTTAGCGGGTAAAGTTCCTAATATGACCATCATTGATTATCATTTAGATGCTGGGGTCACAGGCATTGAGGTAATGAAAAACTTACAAAAACGTTGGCAATTGAATTTACCTTGTTTAGTCATTACTGCTGATTACACCACGGAAGTGAAAGATGAGATTACACAGAATAAATTTTATTTACTTAAAAAACCCGTAAAACCCATGGCTTTAAGATCGTTATTAAGAAAGCTCATGGGTGACTAATTTGAAAATTAAAAAGTGTTTAAAGCACTACTCAACAACGCTGAGTTCTCTTAATATTAATGCGGCTTGAGTTCGGTTAGTTATTTCTAATTTTCGCAGGATATCACTGATGTGTGTTTTCACAGTGGTTTCTTTTATATCCAGTCGGTAGGCAATCTGTTTATTCAAGTCACCCTCCCCAATCATGTGCAGCACTTTTAGCTGCTTAGGTGTTAACAGATTAAGCTTGCTGGCCACCCTAGCGTCATCATTTGGCTTAGTAAATTCAGGAAATGAGAATTCGCCATTTAAAACCGCTGTGAGGCCTTGGTGAATGTCATCTCTTTTGGAAGATTTTGGAATAAAACCCATGGCTCCCATGTCTTTAACATCACTCATGGTTTGCGGGTCTTCATTGGCACTTACCACCACTATAGCCAATTCAGGGAATTCGCTTCGTAACGACAATAATCCCAACAAGCCCTCGTTACCTGGCATGCGTAAATCTAACAGCAGCAGATCAATATCGTTGTTTAAAATATGATCGTAGGCTTCGTCAAAGGTAGAGGACTCTGCAATATCAAATTTTAGCTCCATCTCAATTAGAGACCCTATTAGTGCGGCCCTAAACAAAGGATGATCATCAGCAATTAGCACTTGATACATAGGATATCCTTTCTGTTATTTTTATTATTCGATTTAATCTGCTCCTGTAACGATACGCAAGAGTGAAAGAGGACAATAACCACCCTATGGGACCAAAGGAGGAGGTCGAAAAACGCCAAACATGTCATTTTGCACACTACAAATAACTAATGCATATAATAAAATGAGATTTTAAGGCTTTTTACGGGATTAACAATACCCCTAACTGACCTACTCATTTAATTTTTCAAAGCATTGTAACTCCCCACCATTGTTACCCCCTTGTTAATGGTTAATGGCTAATGGCTAATGGCTAATGGTTAACGGCTAACTCCTCCCCTACTAATGGACGAGTTTAATATTGAAACTTGTGAGATATATTTTAATCGTCCGGTTAGAAACGTTTTAACGAAACGCTTTTACCAAAATAAAGTGCGCAACGAAGGAATAACATCATGTTAACAAATAAAAAAAATATGTTAAGTGCAGCGGTCGTAATGGCAAGCTTAGTCGGCACCCATGGAATCGCTAATGCGGCGCCCGTGACGACTACGACAGTGGGTGGTTACGTAAAATTTGATTCTATCTACAACCAGGAAAATGACACTAGCGGTAAATTACGAGAGCAAGCACTGCTAACATTAAACGGTAATGAAAGTGCCGATGAAGAAGGTGATTTGTACTTCTCGTCTTATGAATCCCGTATCAAGTTCACCTCTAAAACAACAGGAACACCAGTCGGTGATCTTAAGGCCGTAATTGAGGGTGACTTCTACTCTGGTGCCACACAAAACATTGTTAACCTACGTCATGCCTACTTCACACAAGACAATCTGACCATTGGTCAAACATGGTCTACTTTTATGGACCTAAGCGCCCTGCCTGAAAAGGGAGACTTTGGCGGTGCTGCTGCTCGAGTTTTCTCACGAAAAAGTTTGGTTAAATATTCCACCGATGTGGCTGGCGGTAAACTGGACCTTGCAGTTGAAGCCCCAGTATACAAAGTAGAAGGCCAGCAAGATGCGGTGACACCGGATTTTATTGCTAAATATACTTTAAAAACTGGATTTGGCCATGTCTCTACCGGCGTTCTTATTCAAAACATTGCTATCGATAATACATCTACTGATGTTGATACTGATACCGCCGGTGACCAATTTGGTATTTTGGATGATACCAAAATTGCCGTAGCAGCCCGTGTATCTGGTCGCGTTAACTTCGGTAATGATAACTTAAAATTTGCGGTGATTGCCGGTCAAGGCCTAGGGGGTTACCTTAACTTTGGAGATACTGCCACTGGCGCCGCCTCAATTGACGGTACTAAAGTCGAGCTATCTGACAGCTTGGCTACACGAGTATCTTTCCAGCACCACTGGAGCACTACTCTTCGTTCAAACCTGGTATATGGCACCACCACTGCCGATATCAACGGGGTTGACTCCGGTGATTACACCTCTACCCACATAAACCTTATTTATTCACCCTACAAAGCGGTTAAATTTGGTGGTGAAATCATCAGTGCAACAAAGGAAGTCACTGATAATTCTGAAGACAAGAAACTAAGCCGTTTACAAGTTTTTGCTAAATACGCGTTCTAAAACATTTATAGGCATTATCGCCTCACAAGTTATAAAAATTGAAGACACTCTTACCCTAGGTTCTTCATGAGTTGATAAATCACTGGCCACAAGCCGGCGAGTTATCAACTTTTTTATTTTTAACTCCACTATTTAAAAGAAAACCCCTCGAAGTATCCTACTCTAACCCTCCTATAGTAGGACATTAAACATGCACCATTTTTGTTAACCTTATATCTAACCTATAGAAAAATAGTAAATGGGACGTTCACATGTCAAAAAAACAAATATTAATTACCGGCGCTGCCAGTGGAATAGGCCAAGGCATTGCCTTCTTCTTAGCAAAAAATGGCCACCACATTATTGTCTCAGATATGAATTTAGAACACGCACAAAAAACTGTTGATGAAATAATTCAGCAAGGTGGCAGTGCACAGGCCGTAAAACTAAACGTTACGTCTAGTGAGGATGTAAACAATCTAGTCGCGGCTTTAAATAAACCTATTGATGTTTTGATCAATAACGCGGGCATTCAGCATGTAGAATCGTTAGATAGTTTCCCCATGGATAAATGGGATTTTTTAATTCAGGTTATGCTGGTCGGTGTGGCCAGACTCACACAAGCGGTGCTGCCTAATATGAAGTCACAAAATTTTGGCCGCGTGATTAATATTGGCTCCTTACATGCATTAGTCGCCTCCCCTTATAAAAGTGCTTACATTGCTGCCAAACACGGTTTATTAGGGTTTTCTAAAACTATCGCCCTAGAGGTCGCGCAAAACAACATCACTATCAATACCCTGTGCCCAGCGTATGTTTTGACGCCACTGGTTGAAAAACAAATTGCCGCTCAAGCCAAAGAACACGATATGTCAGAAGAAATGGTTATTAACGACATTATGTTAAAACCCATGCCTAAAAAAGCCTTTATTGAAATTGACGAACTGGCCGCCAGTTGTGAATTTTTAATAAGTGATTTTTCAAAAAATATTACCGCACAAGCCATCGCCTTAGACGGAGGTTGGACAGCGCAATAAGAGTTGCTTTAAGGATGTGTAGAAGGAAAGTTAATAGGAATTTTAGAATGGGTTAATAAACCACTAAGCCTAAGGTGAGGGCTTAGTGGTTTCAGCGTGATTATATGGAATTAGTTAACGCTTAAGTTCAGGCTGTTTAATACCATAAAACAAACTGTATAAAACCGGCACCGCAATCATGGTTAATACGGTCGCAAATGCTAGGCCGCCCATAATCGTTACCGCCATATCCGCAAAGAATGCATCAAATAATAAAGGCCCCATACCTAGAATGGTTGTAATGGCCGCCAAAGAAACCGGACGTAGTCGACTTAAACTCGCCTCCACTACGGCTTTTTGTGGCTCTAGACCTTCATTTATTTGAATATCAATCTCTTCAAGCAATACAATGGCATTTTTAATTAACATACCAAACAAACTTAAAAAGCCCAGTAACGACATAAAACCAAAAGGCATATCCGCCAACAATAGTCCCGCCACGACCCCACATACGGCCATGGGGACAATTAACCAAATAATAAGAGGTTCCCTTACTCGGCCAAACAAGAAGATGGTAATTAATATCATCACCAAAAATCCTAACGGTAATCCACTGCCTAAGGATTTTTGAGCATCACGTGAACTTTCAAATTCGCCGCCCCACTCCAACTTATATCCGTCAGGTAGTTCAATCGCTTCTATCAGCGGCTGAATGCGCTTAAGCGCTTGTCCTGCGGTTTCTTCAATGCCTGGTTCCGCCATTACTGTAAGTGTACGCAATCGATTACGCCGGTGAATCAACACCCCTTCAGATTGAATTTTTAATTCTGGGCTCAACTGCCTTAAGGGAACATAGCTGCGCTGATAAGGACTCCATACCTGAGCATCGTAAAGCTGCTGAATGTCATTCACTTGCCCCGTGTTTTTTGCGGTAGGATTATAGGCTTTGGCAATAATGTCATAACTGTAATCGCCGTCACGCAATTTACCCAACTTCAATCCGTTGCTTGCAAACTGTACCGCATCAGAAAAATCGGCTCGGGTAACACCAGCAATACCGGCATTGTAGTCATCGTATTGAGGAGCCAATATCAATTCTTTTTCACGCCAATTGTGCCGTACATCAATGAGCTGTTCATCGGCTTTGAGTATCGCCAATGCCTGCTCACCTAAGTCTCTTAATACGGATTTATCTGGGCCGGTGAAGCGACTTTCTAATTTAGCACCACTGCCGGGACCAAAAACAATACGTTCCATGTATATTTGAGCATCTGGATCCAAGGCGCTGAGTTCTTCGTTAAGCTGAGCGACTAATTCTGGAATCTGGTCACGTTCATGAGTACGTATCACTAATTGGCCATAACTTTCATTAGCTTGCTGAGGATTATACGTCAGGGTATAGCGCTCCCCCCCCTTACCAATGAACGTAGTCAGTGAAGCCACTTCTTCATGTTTCATGGCAATGGCTTCTGCTTTTTCTAAAAATTCAGCCGTCACTCTAATATCACGGGTTTGTGGACCCCAATAGTGAACATAAAACATGGGTGTATTAGAAGATGGGAAAAAACCCTGTTTTACAAAACCAAAGCTGTAGTAACTCAGCATCGTAATGCCTAATAGAAGTAAAACGGTTTTACCCGGTTTATCTAACGCAATAAGTAATACATGGCGATATTTTTTATGAAATACACTATTAAAATTATCTTCGTTAGTTTGTGTCCCCACTTTAAAAAAGTACGATCCAAACAACGGCGCCACTGTAATAGCCAGTACCCAACTTAAAAACAAGGATATGGTAATCACGGCAAAGAGTGAGAATAAAAATTCACCGGTTGAGTCGTTTGATAAACCAATGCCCGAAAAAGCCGCAATACCAATTAAGGTGGCGCCCAATAGTGGCCACTGAGTTTGTTTTACCACGTGGCTTGAGGCTTCTAAGGCACTAATGCCTTTTTGCATGCGCAACAACATGCCTTCGGCCACCACGATGGCATTATCGACTAACATACCCATAGCGATCACTAGGGCACCAAGGGAGATACGTTGTAGATTTAAACCATACAGCCACATCACTAAAATGGTGCCTAATACCGTCAGCAATAACACGCCGCCCACAACCACACCGGCCCGCCACCCCATGAATAAACATAGAGTTAAAATAACTACTGCCACCGACATAACCAAGTTAAGAATAAAACCACTCACCGATTCATCCACCACTTGCGCTTGGTCGTAAATGGGCTCTAAGGTAATACCCGCTGGCAACTCACTTAAAATTTCACTCATACGGGTACGTACCGCTTGGCCCACTTCCACTACGTTGGCTTCTCGGTTAGCAGCGACCGCTAAGGTAATAGCACTTTTTCCGTTGTGGCGAACTAAAAAGCGAGGAGTATCCACAACGTCTAGGGATATTTTAGCAATATCGCTGATGCGTATTTGCGAGGTGGTACCGGGCAAGCCTATAGTGATATTTTCAATAGCATCAACTTTAGAACCTGCACTGTCTACCGGAATGCGAATACGTTGACCATCCATGATCAAACGGCCAGAACTGTAGGGGCGTAAGCTGTAATTTAATGCCTGCTTCACATCGGGTAATGACAATCCCAAGCTTGCCAATTGAGAGGTATCAATATTAGCGGTAATTTGTTGTTTTAAAACACCCGCTACCGACACCTTAGACACGTTGGGGACGGTTAACAAATCGCGACGAATAATGCGCGAAAACTCTCGTAACTGGTAAGGGGTAAAATCGGCGGCGGTGAGTGCATAGTACAACCCATAAACATCGCCAAAGTCATCAAACACTTGAATTGGGCGCACGCCTGTAGGCAAACTATTTTGCACGTCAGTCATGCGTTTACGTAATTCATCCCATATTTGGGGCAACTGATCACCATCAAATTTGGATTTCATTTCCACCGATATTTCAGACACACCGGGTTTTGAAATTGAAGTCACCCTTAACACCTGCGGCATTTGCTGCATGGCGGTTTCTAACGGTTCGGTAACTTCACGCTCTACTTGCTCGGCACTGGCACCAGGAAAGGCCGTTACCACTTGTGCTAATTTTAACGTAAAGGCCGGATCCTCTAGGCGACCTATGTCCCCTAATCCGACTAAACCACCAATTAAACAAATGATGATTAATAACCAAGTATTAACAGGGGTCTTTATTGACGCTTTTGCAATATCCATAACGTCTCCTTTACTCAGCCACGTAAGCACGAACCAGCATGCCTGGTTGCATCTGTGAAGCGCCCGCTGCCACTACTTTTTGTCCAGCCTTAAGACCAGAAAGAATCGCTACCCAGCCTTGACTCATAGGGCCTGCACTTACTAATTGTTTATTTACTGTTTTTGTTTTTTCATCCTGTAGCCACACATAAAGTTTGTCATCGTTACCGGTCACCAGCGCATTGATGGGAACACCCACCATCGATAAGGCTGCTTCATCACTACTTCTAACGGTAACAGTGGCACGAATACCTGGGGTAATATCCAAGCCTTTTGGATAATCCATTGCAAATACCACTTGATAAGTTTGTGTCACCGGATCGGGTTCTGTACTGTGTTCTAGGTATTCAATGTCGAAGCTTTTATCGATGTGGCCATCTATATAGGCACTGGCTTTAGAGCCATGAGTATCAGCACTGCGATAGCGACTGACTAAACGCTCTGGCACATCAAACTTGAAATGAATGCGAGAGAGATCCTGTAAATGCGCAACCACAGAGCCCGTTTTAATGTAGCCTTGATTCTCTATAAGGCGTTTGGCAATTAATGCATCAAAAGGCGCATGCAATTCACTGTAACGCATATTAGAAGCCGCCGTTTCTAAATCAATTTCGGCAAGTTCAACCGCTGCTTGGGCATTATCAACTGACTTTTCTGAGCCTATGCCTTTAGTGGCGATGGCCTGAACACGTTTAAGATCTAACTTTGCTTGCTTTAGCTGAACCTTGGCTTTGGCCTTGGCCAGTAGAAAAGTAGTGGGGTCTAATTTAGCCAGTAACGCGCCTTTCTTTACAAACAAACCTTCAGTTAAATGCACTTTATCTAAACGCCCCCCCACTCTGAAAGCCAGGTTAGCGGTACTTTTAGGCAAAACGGTTGCTGGGAATGTGTATTTATTTTCACTGGTTTGAACCTGTACATCCACTAGCTGTACTACGGTGGCTTTTTGCTGGACGGCTAACTCATCGCCGTCACTGCATCCTTGCATCGTAACAGTGGCCAAAACGGCCAATATCGAAACCCAAATTCGCATCTGCGTACTCCATTAAATTGCTGTTTGCTTAAGCTTAGTAAATGGTCTAAAAGAACCCATTTTAATTTAGTGCTATTTTTAACACATTGACAGGTTTACACATAGTGTTAATCTGTAAACAAGCTCTTAATATGTAATTAAGACTTACCCATATTTGCAACAGTCCCGTTAAACATGTGCATTTTGACCGACTATTGAGCTAACAATAGGCTAAGTATGAGCAGTAACACTCGCCAAACAATCATTGATGGTGCCCGCGCCTGCTTTTTTAAGCACGGTTTTCGCGCCAGTAACATGTCGTTAATTAGCAAATTTGCCGGTTTCAGTCGCGTTACCTTGCATAAACACTTCAGAAATAAAGAGTGTGTATTTAGAGCGGTATGCACAGACTACCAAACAAACTGCATTAACGATTGCCAACCGATTTTAGCGCAACACTTTAGCTGTTGGGACATGATTGAGCAGATAACGGTTAGCTGGAACAAATCGGTTTTTGAAGAGGTATCTGACGACAGGGTATTAAGAGAGCTATTATTTGAAGCTTCCCAAGTGGCCCAAGATATTTTTGAGGATGCCAAAAAAGCCAACCGAGATATGCTTCAAGCTGTCTTGGAAAAAGGGTTAATAGACTCACAAATCAGCTTGCAAGCCTGCCAACTAAATAGCGAGCAATTGGCCTCCATGATTGTGGCGTGTGTTAACGGCATTCGTAGCAACTACCCCAGAGAGCAAATACGTTTAGCTTGCCAGCAACAATTAACGCTGCTTCGTCTGGCCACACAAATTTAGAGTGTTAATGGTAGCGTCTATTCACTAATCGAGTCTAAGGGTGCATTACGCCTGGAACGATCGTAATAATCATTAAAGTACTGAAAGTATTCTGACAGTGCGCCCGCCGCTTTGGTTTGTTGATGAATAAGCAGTAATTCCATGGCGACCTCGCATGTGCACAAATGAAATTCATCAGGGGCCTTGCGTAACTTGTACAAGCTATGACGCTGAGTGTTCAGCGGCAATATTGGCAGATGCTGTAAATACTTACTTAAGCGAAACATACGTCCAGCCTGGCGCCAGCTGCCGTCTAAAATAATAAAGACCGGTATTTTGCCATTCGTTTTCTCAACTTCACTCACCACTCGATGAGCAATACCCTCACGATCCCCCGGGTAAATAATATGTGGCTGGTAGCGTGGATCCTTTAGCAACTCTAAAAACACTGGATCGGGCTCAGTACGATGCCAATAAAAGCGTCGCGTCGATTCAGGTAAGCAATGCTCAATCAAGCGGCCCGTATTTGTGGGTTTATAACTTTCTTCTTTATGCATTAAAAGCCAAATTTCCAATGGTGCACTAGGGTCTAGCGAATGGGCCTTAGTATATTGGCAAATACAGTATTTTTTAGCCAGCAAGCACACCTCGCAGCGTACCACTTTACTGCCCTTGGCTAAAAACGGTTTATTTTTGACTTGGGTTTTATACATCGGGGTGTCTATATAAGAGAGCTGCGTGGGCGTAATTGTAACAGGGATCACAGTCGCTGTGATTTTTTTAGTCTGTTGTGCACTGACACATGATAAAGCTTACTTAGAATGGGCCGCACTAAAGGAAGCGCAATAAGCCAAGCCAGCGGCTTAAGCCACAAAGTGTTATTCATTAAAATTATATAAGCATCTAATTCACTGACAACGTAAAGCGGTTTATTGGGTACCTCTATTTGTATATGCAGCTCTTTAAGGGCTTTTATAGGGTCTATACCCAGATCCCTTAGATGTTCATCTTTATGGGTGATATCTACCCACGTGACGTTTTTGGCTTGCTTACCCGCTATCGCCAAATAGTTATCTCTATCTTTACGACAACGTCCACAAGAGCCGTCATAAAAGACATTGATTTTCGTGATGATTTTTTTCATGAAAGACCCTATGGTCAAGCAATATAGTATTAAGTTTAGTTCAATTCATGCCCATAAATTCAAAAGGTCTTCAGCTTAAGCTGAAGACCTTCCTTATTTTACATTACGATTTTGCGCGTTACATTACAGCGCATAAGCAATGCGTTTCACGTTCATTAAATGACGATAGGTCACATTATCAGAGGTTGAACCGCCTCCTTGTGTACCACAACCCAACGTCCAAGAAAGCTCTAGGCCATTGGCAGCACCTATGCACCCTTGAGTTCCTGGGGTATTCACCAATATTCGACTTACATCTACCACCTGAGCAAACTGCTCTATAGTACTGCTGTCGTCGCAATGAATAATAGCAGTATGACCCGCCCCTTCACCTTGCAAAATATTCTTGGCAAGAGATAAAGCCTGCTGTGTATCATCCATTACACTTAAGGATAAAACGGGCGCCAATTTTTCTTTTAACAAAGGAGAGTGCAAGTTATCTTTTTCTACTGAAGCCAATATAAGCTTAATTTCATAATCACGTTCAATATTTAAGAAATGGCAGATGTCAGCAGCCGAACGTCCTACCCATTGAGCATCGAGACGACCTGATGAAAATACTTCATCCAATAAAATCTTCAGTTCATAATCATTAAGTAGAGCTGCACCGCACTTCTGCGCTTGTTGAGTAAATTCATCTACTATACATCTATCCACTAGAAGGTTATTTTCTGAACCACACACAATGCCATTATCAAAAGATTTACTGCCCACTACATCTTGCGCTGCTTTTTCTATATTGCTGTTGGCACAAATCCAAACCGGAGCATTACCTTTACCTACACCTATTGCAGGTGTACCTGAAGTATAAGCCGACTTCACCATTGAAGGGCCGCCGGTTGCCAATATGAAATTCACATCCTTATGACTCATAAAAGCATTGGTTACTGCACGACTCGCCGGTAATTGAGGTGCTTGGATTAGATTTACTGGTGCACCGTGTTCTTGCAACACACTTTGAATCAACTGCACCGTTTTTAAACCTACATCACGACCCTTACGATGAGAGCTCACCACTATGGCGTTTCGAGACTTCAAACAGCTTAAAAACTTAAACAGAATCGTCTCTACTGGGTTAGTAATTGGAATCATTCCAAATACAACGCCCATAGAAGTATTAATGCATTGAACGCCATTTTTCTTTTCAGAAATGGCACCAATACCGTCTTGGCCGATTAACGTTTTTGCCACTTCAATTGTGCCTAAACCAATCTTTAAAATTTTATTATCCCTAACACCCATTCCAGACTCTAGAACCGTTTGAGAAGCCAATTCATCGGCATGATTATTTATTTCTATAGCCACATCGTTTATTAATTCGTCAATAAACGCTTCAGAAAAATCTTTCATTTTGTTATGAGCGTCGACTGCTTTGCTCATCATAAAATCTACCTCCGGAATGGAACTGCCCAATAACCCATCAATAGCAATACTTTCGTCTGATTCGGCATCGTTTTTAAAATAGGACGCCAATGCCATTTCATGAAATTCCGCCAAGGCCTTTTCATCTTTTAACATTTTTTTATACGCTGTTTGATTTAAAAACAAACAGCTCACTTCTCCACCACATACAACACTAAATGAGTATTTATTATTATTAAACAGCTCCTTAACGCCTATCAGTGAATTATGACTAAAGGTTTTTTTCAAGACAGCTTCTCTGCCTAATTCCGCGTCCTCCACAAGCCCATAAACATTACCTTTCAGTAAAATATAACAGCCAGCCGCGGCATCCATTTGTTTGAATAAAAACTCACCTTTAACAAAGCTTTTCTTTTGGAAGTATTGCCTAACTGTTGCGCTTGAAGCTTGTGGTAAAGTACTGCTTAACATTATTTCTTTCCGTAAATAGTTGATTGAAATTCACACATACAACCAAACTTTCCCTTGGGAATGTTGCTCATAACCCTTAGTCCATTTGGTTATAGTCTTTTACAGTCTAATACTTTACGGTTACAATCAATAGGAATTAATCTCAACTAAAAGTAGAAAAGGCTCACCCATGGACAGGTTAAACCGGCGGGAAATAGAACACGTTTTAGGTATTTACCCTCCCTTCCGTGTGAAAGATATTATTGTCAACGGTGAACAAGAAACCTTGACGATTTTACTAGAAGAACAATCCACAAAAGTACGTGGAATATTCTCGACTACCAACAAAAAAGTTACGGGTAAAACTGTAAGTTGGCATCACAGTAAAACCGGGCGTTTTGATACTGTGATAAAGATTCAAGCGAGTGCCAATACATTTTCTAAGAGTCGAAATCTTAATCCCCCTGCTTTTTTGGGTGCGAAAGACGCTAAATATACTTACCAGTTACAACAAACAATTTTATTGGCGGCCTCTAAAAATCTTGATACTGAATCTATCTGCGCGTTAACAGGAATTAACCGTACATTAATCGCACAAATCATTAGTGATAATGAAAATGTCCAACAAGATCAGCAGCTTCAAAGCTTATTACCACTAGAAACGGATCCTATTTGGCGAGCCATCATTCAGCACGAAATTAGTTTTAAAACGAACTTATCTTCATTAAAGTTTTTAATTTCTCGCCTTGAATTGACCTACATTAATAACAAGCAAGACCCCAGTGTTTTACAGGACTCCGTCGCAACCTTACGTCAATTTTTTATTAAACACCGAACTCAACTTAAAAGTGAGTATGCTCAAATTGGCGTAAATTTAGACCCTGTATCCCAAGTAGCCGACACCAAGAAAACCAAGAAGCGAGTATCGTTAACCGCCGAACACCCCATTTGGGATAATATCCTTACCGGTGACATAGATTTATTGAGTAAAAATATAGGCTTAAATCTGTATATCACACAGCTTAAGAGTCTGTATCGTAAAGACGAAAATAGTAATGAAGAAAAGCACCAAATTGCCAAAGAGTTGCTTTTCTATTTAAAGAAAAATATGACCAAGCTTAAACCCGAGCTAGTATCCATTTCTCGTATTGTCGCTCAAATGGGATCCGTTAGTACACGTGCTGGGATTCCTGATGAAACACACCCAGTTTGGGCACGTTTACTCAATGGCGAGTTTATTATTGAGTCTAAGCAAATGGCCTTTAAGCTACTTTTGGTTAAGGCTCGCTCCAGCGATAATATAAAGGAGGCTGCCGAGCAAATAAGGCAGTACTTTACGCGTAACTCTCGTGTATTAGAAAACGAGTTACGCCAAATAGATCAACAATTTGCCATTGCCAGCTAAGAGATTAATATGTCAAACGAAACTGTAAGCATTACAAGTAGTACCCTAGACTTAGCCTGTGTAATTGAAAAAATTGAAGCTGGGGAATTTTTAATTGTCGCTTGCGACCAAAGCACTCTTAGTCAACTACCCAGCGGCAACTGGATTGGCGGAAGCATTCCTTATTTTATGGGGGATGATGGTGGTGTTGTGAGCCGTGACACTATATTTGTTCATACTATCTCGGGTTGTGCGCAGCCGCGTATCACCCCTTACGATGTTAATTCTATCTCGCGTATCGCTCAAGATGCGCCCGACAATGGCTTCACCATAACCATCTTACCGGCTGGCTCAGATGTGCACAGTGAATACGCACAAAATTCGCCCAGTTTCCCCAATATGTTTTTCTCGCCAATAATTGGTTGGGTTGCGGGTGTTCATCTTGACGATGTGGCCAGTCAAAAGGCACAAACGGTGTTTGGACCCGGTGGCATGTTAATGGACGACAAAGCCGTGGCCATGCATGTTAGCTTGCCAGACAAACAATTCGCTAATATTCATATTGTAAATTTATTTGAGCAGGGTAATGGACCTAAAATTTCGTTTCCCAATACGGGCTTTAAAGTAGACACGTGTACAGTCGATGGCGCTGAAATGAACTTCACAGAGTTCCTTGCCAAGAATAATATCGATACACGCTTACCGTTAGTGGCCGATTACAACGGTATTAATGTCAATGTGAGTGTGCAAAATATCAACAACACAGATGTAGATTTATACGCTCCCGTATTTAGCGATGTAGAATATCAATTTGCCAACCCTGTGCCTGATTATGTAGAGGCCTTTAATCAAGCTATTAGCACTGAGGAATCTGACAGCTCTGCATTCAGCTGCAACTGCATACTAAACTTTTTGTATTCCGAATTAGAGGGTAAAAAAACCGGCGCCTTAACTGGCCCCATTGTATTTGGTGAGGTGGCCTATCAGCTGCTAAACCAAACATTGGTTTATATGACACTTGAAAATCAGTAATTAATTCCTAAATTACGTTTATAAAAGCCCATAAGGTCATTCCTTTTGGGCTTTTTACATTCTTCTACACAGACAAAATCATTTCATCATTTTACC
>JAPYOO010000478.1 GCA_029938135.1 Bermanella sp.
ATTGACTTAAGTGCGTTAAAAAATTCTAATTCACGTGTTCCCGCTGAACCCATGTCCCGTATCTGGCAGCAAGCGGTAACACAAAGCCAAGACCCATATATTGCGCTACGGATGGCAAAACTTTGCCAAGCTAGTGCATTCGGTGCCTTGGGCATGAGATTGGCCGTTAGTCGCCATGCTTACGAAGCACTACAGCGTGGCGCTGAATATTCACACTTCATTAGCGATGCAACTCAGTGCATGATCGAAGAAAATTATTCAGTGGTCGCCTATCGAATTAACGCAAATGTTCCCTTAACATCTGCCAGTACAACGCCTGCTATAGAAGCTGGCTTCAGCTGTCTGTTTAACCTGCTACAGCCCTTAAAGAGTGGACTGCTAGTGGCTAAAGCAGTGCATTTTCAGCACAGTTTTTCGGGCTCTGTTACCCCCTACGAAGACTTTTTTGGATGCCAGGTTTATTTTTCATCCTATTGCAATAAATTGGAATTCCATAAAAAAGATCTTTTGCAAGAGCAGCTTTTTTCCGACCCTCAACTTGCCAGTTCTTTGGGAGAGTGGGTGGAGCAGCGTATTGCAGCTTTAAACGTAAATTCAACCTCTATTTGTGTGCAAGAATACATAATGCAGGGCATCGTTTATGGTGAGGTTGATTTACTGACGGTAGCTAAAAAAATGGCATTTAGCCCACGTGCATTGCAACGAAAATTGAAAGATGAAGGTACCCGCTATTCTGACATGCTAAATGATTGCCGCCTTAAGATGGCCATGAAATTGATCGCTCATAATCAAAGGCCGCTGTATGAGGTATCGAAAATACTTGGGTTCAGTGACCAGAGTAATTTCACCCGTTGGTTTAAACGCTCAACAGGAACAACTCCGCGTAACTTTCGTTAATTTAGTTATTGAGTCACAGTTTTTCTAAGCGTTAACCTGCGCACAGTTTTGATGTAATCTTTATCGCTAGTTTAAATCCACAAACTAAACAGCAGTGTTTCTAGATCATTGGCTTGGTGGAAATTAGTCGTTTAAAAAGCGGAAGGAAATGTCCGGTTAGCGGCAATCTATTTCACTGTCTAATTAAATATTTTTTGTAAAAAATACAAATAAATTTTTATAGTTATAAATTTATTTTGTCTGGTGCATTTTAGTTACTACAACCGATTTTTCTAAAGGCTAACAAATTTTTACTCACTCATTATGGCTTTGGGTATTGAGCTTGCATTAAACCTATTTCACAAAAAGTCCTTAGGAGACACATCATGATAGGTAGCATTTCTGGCGGGGTTGATCCGTCATCCATTTTCTCATCTAAACGGCCAGGTGCCACAGACATTACTAATCGCATAATGCAAAAAGGCGACGAGAATGGCGACGGTGCAATCAGTAAGACGGAGTTTGAAAATTCCCTTAGTCAGGCCCAGGGTGTAGACAAAGACAGGGCCCAGCAACGATTTGATAAACTGGATAAAAACAGCGATGGCAGTATTGACCAAGCTGAATTGCAGTCGGGCATTGAACAAAAAATACAAATGATGAAAGACAAGATGGCCGCCATGGGCATTAGTCCGGCCATGGCTAATATGTTTATGGGCCAAGATGACGATGAGGAAGACGAAAAATATAGTCCAGTCTCAAGCCTGCTGGATGTACTGAAGGGTTCGCCAGACCCTATGACAAAAGCGGATAAAGACGCTGACGGAGGGTTAAACAAAGAAGAATTTAACAGCCTGTTAAGCGCCATGGGTAACGGCAGGAAAATAGATGAAAACACAGCCGAAAAAGCGTTTGATAAAGCGGATGACAATGGTGATGGAAAAATAAGCCAGTTGGAATTGGATAATATTCAAGAGCGCATCAAGGCATCCATGCTCATGGCCAGACAAAGCCAGGCCACCTTACAAGAAAA
>JAPYOO010000479.1 GCA_029938135.1 Bermanella sp.
GCCTCTAACATCGTAGGCCGCCCCATGGCTATGGAACTGTTGCTAGCCGGCTGTACCACAACTGTTTGCCACCGTTTCACTAAAGATTTAAAAGGGCACGTTGAACGAGCCGACTTATTGGTTGTGGCGATTGGCAAAACGGGAATAGTAAAAGGCGAATGGGTAAAACCCGGCGCTGTGGTGGTTGATGTAGCCATGAACCGTCTAGACACAGGTAAACTTGTGGGAGATGTGGATTTTGAAGCCGCTAACGAACGAGCAAGCTTTATTACACCTGTGCCTGGTGGCGTAGGCCCCATGACAGTGGCCACGTTAATGGAAAACACGCTATATGCGTGTGAAACCTTTCACGACCAATAAGCGTTAACACTAAAAGGGCCACTGCGCCCTTTTAGTTTTTTGTACAAAATTGTCTAGGCTACTTTTCTCCCACCCCCCTCTTCACCCACACCACCGCAATCACCATTCCCACCAAAGCACTTAATCCGGCCAACTCAAACATCGTTACACCTAAATCTCGCGACCAAACCAAGCCCGATACATATGTGCCTACTGCACCGCCTGCCCCGTAGGTAAAACTAGAAAATAACGCCTGACCCTGCCCTTGGTGACGCCCTTTAAAAAAGGTATGTACATAATGCATCGACACAGCATGCATAGTGCCAAAGGTGGCCGCATGGGTGAGCTGCAGCAGCATCAATATCCATAACACATCCGCAAAGTGTGCCGTAAAATACCAGCGCACGGCCGCCAGCAATAAACTGACAATCAATACCCATCGATAACCCACCCACTTAAAGAGCTTATGCACCACTAAGAAGACCAAAACCTCTGCCGTGACACCTAGAGCCCATAAAAAACCAATCATGGCTGTGCTGTAACCGTGCTGCTCTAAAAACAAGCTAAAAAATGTATAATAAGCGCCATGACTAAACTGAATTAAAAAGGCTGCCATTAAAAATGCGATTACCTGTGGCCGCCATAACAGCGCTAAAAATCCTGCAGATTCATCCTCATGTTTTGCCTGCACAACGCCACGCACCAACAAACTACACAGAAAAATAGCCAGCAACATAATCAACATAAATACCGGTAAATAGCTCACCGACAAATAATCAAATACTAAACCTAAAATCACCACAACCACTACAAAGCCAATGGACCCCCATATTCTAATTTTTGAATAATCATCGGTGCGATCTTTCAAGTAATTCAGCGTTACCACTTCAAATTGCGGTAAAACGGCTGCCCAAAAGAAGCCGTAACCCACCATGATGCAGGCCATAAAAAGAAAGCTGTCAACCCAGAATATTTGGCTAAATATAATGAAACACATGGCACAGCCAAATCGTAATAATTGCATGCGCCTACCGGTATAGTCCCCCAGCATTCCCCACACATTGGGCGCCACCATACGCACCAATCCAAACAAGCCCATTAGCTCGCCGATTTGCAAAGGGCTGTAACCACGATCCGACAGAAATAGTGCCCAAAAGGGAGCGATACACCCAAGTAAGGCAAAATAGAAAAAGTAAAACGAAGAAAGGCGCCAATAAGGCACCTTTTGAGAATCAGAGAGCATGAATTGCCCTCTCATTTATTACAAATATCATGATTCAACCTAAGACTCAGGAGCCTGTGCTGGTATCACTGGGGTGGTGCACGTTACATCTGCATTTTGTCCGCGATGACGCAGAAAATGGTCCGCCAATACCAATGCCATCATAGCCTCGGCAATGGGTGTTGCACGAATGCCTACACACGGGTCATGACGACCTTTAGTGATTAGGTCCGTGGCATTACCCTCTAAATCAACCGTTTTACCCGGCACCGTAATGCTAGACGTGGGTTTTAATGCAATATGCGCAATAATATCCTGGCCCGTACTTAAGCCACCCGCCACACC
>JAPYOO010000120.1 GCA_029938135.1 Bermanella sp.
TGCTGGTGAAAACGCGCTTAAAGCAGGCGGCGCAAACAACACTTCTAACCAGTTCTCTTAATTGATAATTAGTTAAAAGCGTTAAAAAAAGCGACCTTCGGGTCGCTTTTTTTATACCCCAAAAAGAACTTAGCTCAAGCTGTGCCAAGATCATTCAAATGGGCATAAAGCTAAAGCTGCTAATCCATCTGCTTTATCAAAAAGCGTATAATACCCTCCCCACTTATAGCTGTGTATTATATTACCAACTCAATCACCCAAGATTCTACTGCTACACTCATAAAGAGAGTCGGCCAACTAACAACGCCTCATTACCTTAACACCCACACCCCTGGTCGCACTAAACGTGATAATCAATCGCCTATGGCCCACAACGAAAACCATTCCACCCCGCGTTTTCGCCATCCTGTCTGGGGTGTCTGGTTAGTTATCGCAACGTTACTATTAATGAACCAGCCATGCCTTGGCCAAACCGCGTTATCCGAAAACCAGGAATATAATCTTGCCCTGCAAACCTATTTCCTAGTTGAAGACGGTAAAACATATGATTTCCAACAGGTCAGACAACTTAAAGCCGATATCTGGACACCAAATAAAAACCCAAAAATGAACTTTGGCTTTACCGAGAAAACCATCTGGCTTACAGGCAGCATAACCTCAACTTTAGATGACGAAACAAGCTGGCTATTAAGCATTGAATACCCACCGCTAGATAATGTCGACTTCTACATATCAATAAACGATCAACTCATGGAGATCATTAAATCTGGCGACTCCAAACCATTCTCAAGTAGACAGTTGGCCAGCAAAGAATATCTGTATCGCTTAAGCCTTAAACCTTTCGATAAAGTTGAATATTTCATACGAATTCAATCCTCCGGCTCCATGCAGGTACCCTTACATATCACCCCCATCAACACTTACATTAAAAATTCACAAATTAAGGAAATGCTCATCAGCGCCCTCTATGGCATTTTATTGGTCATGGGGATCTACAATATGTTCATTAGCATATTGGTTAAAGATAAAGATTACGCCATTTATGTTTTATGGGTTTTCAGCACACTATTTTTTGTGGTTTCACTTAATGGTGAAGGCTTCCAAGTATTTTGGCCCAACCACCCTGACCTCAATAATTTCGCCATCCCCATTGGCTTTGGTTTCTCTGGTTTTTTTAATACCTTGTTCGCCCTAAAGTTCATGAAAATTGAAGACAATCGCCCTGCACTTTCAAAGTTTTATTACATACTATTGACTCTATATGTTCTTTCAATCGCCATAAGCACTATGGGAGATTACTCCACATCCATACGAATTATTTTTTTGGTGAATTCCATCACTCTGTTTACCATCGCCTTCAGTACAGTGTACCTAGTTATAAAAAAACAACGTGGTGCCAAAATATTTTTACTTTCATTTTCGATACTTCTACTATCCGCGGTGGTACTAACATTAAGTACCGCTGGCATTATACCCTCTAGTTTTATTTCAACTCACGCTAATCAATTAGCCATGGTGTTGGAATCCGTTATTTTCTCATTGGCCCTAGCCAAAAAAATTGACTATGAAAAATCCCTGCGCATTAAAAAAGAGCGAGAGGTATCTGTAGTTACAAAGGTCGCGAATGACAATATAGCCCTATATACCCAGCTCTTTAATAACTCTCCTATTGCCATCTTTAGATTTATTGATGGTGGTGAAATCATATCCTGCAACCCCGCATTCAAAGCCATGTTTCCTGCCATGGAGAATCAAGCACCACAGCATGTAAGCCCTATTATATTCCGCACCCAAAAGGATTTATGCGCAATATTAAATACACTTGATAGTGGGAAGTTCTTTTCTGGAGAGCTCCAGTTATCACCCAGTGACAATTGGATTTCGTTAACCATTATAAGCTATCAAGATGACCTTCATTCACATCCCATATTCGAAGGGCATGCAATGGACATATCTCAAAAGAAAATTGCAGACGATAAAAATAAAAAACTGGAAGAGCAAAAAAGTAAGATGCTAAGCCGACTGGTGTCAGGTATTGCCCATGAGATCAATACGCCGGTGGGCACCAACATCACCGCCATTTCACTGTTAGAGGATGAACTTAAAGAAATAAATATAAAATTTGAAAAAGGCGATATCACTAAGAGTGCACTCACTGACTTCATAACATCCAGCAACAACATATTAAATATATTGCACACTAACGAATACAGAACATCCGTTTTAGTCAAACGTTTCAAAGAAGTCTCTATTGATCAGATGTCACTATCACAATCAAATTTTGACCTCTACCAACTTTTAAACGGCCACCTAATAACCTTCAACAGAGATCATTGCCATATATCCCTTATAAAACCAGATCACCTCTTCAATATTAACAGCTATGCAAAAGCCTTCACTCTGATCATCGATAAACTTATTGATAATTCAATTAAATATAAAGATAAAAAAATAGCCAATATTGAAATATTTCTAAAGCAAAGCGATAAATTGACCACTCTACATTATTCCGACGACGGTCCGGGCGTAGCTAAAAACATTCAAGAACACATCTTTGATCCTTTTTACACGAGCTGCCCAGGCGATGCCGACAGCACAGGCCTTGGTCTCTTTGTTATCTATAACTTGTGCAAACAGGTGTTAGATGCAGATATACAACTTGAACCTCAACCTGGATTTAATCTGACAATAAGCTTCCACCATCCACTGAGCAACTCTGCAAACAGCTAATTTTAAAATGGCTAAATTTGCACACTGACGCTTATTGACTAAGCTTTAGCCAACGAAGGGCTAAGCAAGGGAATGCCGGATTTTAATTGGCTCAATTATAAGTTTACGGGGTCAATTTATGAATAACACTCCTAGCCTAATCGCTTTTTTCATCCTTATGCCGCTTTTAAATACCACGGCCAAGGCCGAACCACAAAGCGCCTCTGAGGAGCCGGTGCATAAACTTGATAACATAGTGATCACAGGGAGCCTGATCCCGCAAAAAACCACCGATATAGCCTCCCCTACCCTCATCATGAATAGAGAGCAAATCCTTCAAAGTGGAGCCACCACCACCAATGATTTACTCAAACATTTATCCATTAATACCGGCGCCGAAATTAACTCAGACCCTTTTACCCAATCAAGCAGCGCTGGTACCTCACAAATCAACCTGCGCGGCTTAGGCCTTTCTTCCACTCTCACTTTGATTAACGGCCGCAGAACCACCCTCAGTGGCGCGTTCTCAATTGATGGGGCCAACTTTGTGGACATAAATAATATCCCATTAAGTGCCATTGAGCGCATTGAGATACTGAAAGATGGTGCCAGCGCCATATATGGCTCAGATGCGGTGGCTGGTGTGGTGAATTTTATCACCCGTAAAGATTTTCATGGTTTTGAATTAAGTACTGGCCACAAAACTGTAAGCAGCGGCAGCAATAACGATACGGATATTAGCCTAACTTGGGGCCAGCAAGACGGGACTTTTAGCTCCATGGCCACTCTGGGTTATTACACGCAAGAACCCATGAATACCACCGAACGCGATTTTACTGTGGGTACGGGTATCAGCCAGCTGGGCAGCCCAGGGGCGTTCATACCCATAGCCGCCATTGATGCCGCTAGCCCGTATAAAGGCTTTGAAGGGCTGGCGCCTGCTGGTACACCTTACCGTGATAGCGGCTGTGCAGATGCAGGCGGCACACCTAGCAGCACTTCTCCGTTTGGCACATGCAACCTAGATTACCTGTCCTATTCTTACCTAGTGGCTGAAGAGACACGCACTCAGGCCATAGCCACAGTGGATTATCAACACAGCGCCAAACAAGCCTACTTTAGTGAGTTCTGGTATAGCGCGTCCAAAAGCAAATTTACCACGGCGCCCTCTTTTGCCAACCTAACCTTTCCTGTGGTACCCGCTGATAACCCTGGCAATCTAGTCGCAAACGGTGGTTTTGGCACGCCTGTCGTGTATTTAGGCAGACCCATGGGCGCTGGCTACTCTGCCCAAGTAAACAACCGAGACTCTAAAACCTATCGCATTTTAGCCGGTCTCCAGCAATCACTGGATAATGATTGGCAATTTGAAAGCGCTTATCAGTACAGCCGCAATGAATTTAATTATGAAGGGGCTGATGCTTTGATAGATCGTTTTGCTGCTGCGTTAAACGGCACCGGCGGCCCCAATAACGACGAATATTTCAACCCCTTTTCATCGGCCTACACTGTCCCATCACTGGCCAACAGCCAATCTGTAATAGATGATTTTTGGGTAAGATTTAAGCACGAGATTACTGCTGAACTGCACACCGCAGATGCCACCTTAACCGGAAATTTAACCCACACAGAGCACGGTTACATTAAAACAGCTGTGGGTTTTCAGTATCGCCAGGAAACCAATGAACAAGTGGCCGATGAAAATTCCCAATCACTCAATTACGCTTTTGTATCCGGCACGCAAAGCTCTAAAGGAGACAGAGAAGTCGTGGCGGCATTTGCTGAATTCTCTATTCCCTACAAGGACAGTATTAACCTGCAACTGGCCGCCCGCACCGAGCATTACGGCGGAGAAACCGGCACCACCTTTGACCCCAAAATTGGCCTACTATGGCAGGCCACAAACAGCATTCAATTTAGAGGCACCCTGAGTACCGCTTTTCGTGCCCCTAGCCTGCAACAAAAATCAAACTCCACCGTGGCAGTGGAACAAATTGGCAGTGATTTTGTGCCCGTCATCACACAGGCCAATCCAGATCTAAAACCAGAAGAAGCCACTATCGCCAACCTAGGCTTTAGTTTTTCAAGTGCGTTCAATTTATCTGGCAGCGTGGATTATTGGTCGTACGATTACTCTGACATTATCATCCAGGAAAGCGCCGAAGCCATCTTCGCCAACGACATCAACGACCCCCGCATCACCCGTGACACCAATACTGGCAAGGTCACCCGTGTAGACGTACAATTTGTTAATGCATCTTCCATTAAAACCAATGGCCTAGATTTCACTTTAAATTACAATGTAGAAAGTAAAATTGGCATTTTTCTTTTTGATCATCAAACCACTTGGATTCAAACCTTTGACTTAAAAGAAGCGAGCAATGGCACCACCATTGATGCGGTGGGAAATCGCAACGGCCTTAACATTGCTCGCTCATTGCCGGCGTGGCGCTCTAGCCTTTCCGTAAACTGGATAATGAACCAGCATTCCACAACGCTAACTACGCGCTATGTGGATCAATATAAAGACGATGCCAACAGCGACGCCACCATAAAACAAAACATCACTTACGATGTGCAATATGGTTATCAACTGCCTTACCTGTCACGCCTTGAATCCAGCATCAGTTTGGGCATGATAAATATTTTAGATACCGACCCACCAGAAGTCGCCACGATCTTGGGTTACGACTCAAAAATCCACGACCCTAGGGGCAGAACCCTTTATGGCCGCTTCACTATGCGTTATTGAATTTTTTAATAACGCACAGGAACAGACTAGACTGATAATACCGTCAAGCTAACCGTGGTTTTATAATGAAAACCAATATCGCTCAACATACTTATTTAGCCAAAGAGATTGCTGACCCCGTTTTTTTGCAAGCTCTACCAAAGGCAGAGCTTCACTTGCACCTTGAGGGCTCATTAGAGCCCGAACTCATGCTCAAACTTGCCAGGCGCAACGGCATTAGCCTGCCCTATTCAACCATCGATGAAATTAAACAGGCTTACAATTTTCACAACCTGCAATCGTTTTTAGATATCTACTACCAATGTGCAGAAGCATTGCAAACCCAGCAAGACTTTTTCGATTTGACTTGGGCCTACTTGTTAAAGTGTCACGAGGAAGGTGTGGTTCATGTGGAGCCTTTTTTTGATCCTCAAACCCATACCGAACGTGGTTTAGAATTTAAAACTGCAATTTTGGGCATTCACCAAGCATTGGAGCAAGGTAAAAAAGATTTGGGCATTAGCTATGGATTGATTTTGTGTTTTCTACGTCACCTGCCAGAAGCTGCCGCCCTAGAGTGTCTTGCCTCTGCAAAACCATATCTATCACTTTTAATCGGTGTGGGCCTAGATTCCTCAGAGCAAGGCAACCCGCCGGACAAATTTACTGAAGTATTTAAGCTTGCCCGTGAATTGGGGCTTAAGGCAGTGGCGCACGCCGGAGAAGAAGGCCCCGCGCATTACATAGTACAGGCTTTAGATATATTAAAAGTACATAGAATTGATCACGGTGTGCGCTGCACGCAAGACAATTCTTTAATGGAAAGACTCAACAGCCAGCAGACACCATTGACCGTCTGCCCACTTTCCAATACAAAATTAAAAGTGTATACCCATATGAGTGAACACCCCGTGCTTAAACTTTTGGATTTGGGTCTGAACGTTTGCATAAATTCAGATGACCCCGCTTTTTTTGGCGGTTATTTACTGGCGAACTACCAGGCATTGGTTGACGATTTAAACCTCAACCGAGGCCAAGCGGCACAGCTAGCTGCCAACAGCATTAACAGCAGTTTTTTAAGTTCTAATCGTAAAGAGGAGATCCTCTCTGTATTAATTAAAGTAGCTTCTAAGAATTAAAATAATCAGCAGGGATTTGAGTCTGCATTAAAGAATCGATACGCCGCACTGGACATTCTTTGTTAGTTTGGCGCCAACCATATATTTGAGGTAGCGGCTCCTCAATTGCCAGTGAATACCAAAACAGCTAATCGAATACAGTAAGATCACCGTACCAAATGTATTTTGCCTCCTTCCGAACAACGCACAAAAAAGCCCCAATGAAATTAAATTTCATTGGGGCTTACTGGAACTAAGGGCTACTTAGCTGTTTTTTTAGCCGCCGTTTTCTTTGCACTGGTCTTTTTAGCAGACGTTTTTTTAGCACTTGTTTTCTTAGCGCTGGTCTTTTTCGCAGTCGTTTTCTTGGCTGCCGTTTTTTTAGCGGGGGCACGTTTTGCTTTTTCTGAAGCAACCCATTTACCACCTTCAAAATACGCCGTCCAACCTGATGCCTTGCCTTCGTCGTTATCGGTAGACACATACAACTCTTGTGTTTTACGGCTGTAACGCACCATGGATTTATTGCCATTTGCGTCTTCAACCGGAGCATCCATTAAGAAGTGATACTTCTCAGGTAATTCACTCTTATGAGGAATCATTTCAAACACTTTAGGTGCTCGAGTCTCGCGGTTTTTTGGGAACTGACTCGCCGCCAAAAACAATCCAGCCGCACCGTCACGCAGAATATAAGTATCGTCTACTTTCACACACTGCAATTCAGGGCACGGCACTGGGTCCATCTTTGGAGGTGCTGGCTGGCCGCTGCGCAGTAACTTACGAGTATTTTTACATTCCTCGGCCATGCAACCAAAATACTTGCCAAATCGACCGTTTTTGAGCTGCATCTCATCGCCGCACTTGTCACACTCTAGCGATGGGCCATCATAACCTTTGATAACGAACTCACCGGCTTCTACCTCAAAGCCCACACAATCTGGGTTATTGCCGCAGATGTGCAACTTACGGGCTTCATCTACTAAATAACTTTCCATAGCGGTATTACAAATACCACAGCGGCGTTTATTACGTAAACGCAAGCTCTCGGCTTCATCATCTTCGTCCGCGCTTATGGCCTCGTCACCGGCGGTTAAGTTCATGGTTTTGCTGCAACGTTCTTTAGGCGGTAAAGCGTATCCTTCACACCCTAAAAACACACCCGTAGTACCGGTACGGATTTGCATGTTACGGCCACAATCGGGGCACGGAACATCCGTTTTAACCGCGGGATTAAGGCGCATACCATCTTCATCGCTACTGGCTTTTTCTAAGTCTTCGGTAAAGTCCTGATAAAAGTTATCAAGAACATCTTTCCACTTTAACGAGCCTTGGGCGATACCATCCAACTTCTCTTCCATGTTGGCGGTAAAATCATAGTCCATTAAATCAACAAAATTCTCTGTTAAACGACTGGTAACGATTTCACCCATTTTTTCAGCAAAGAAACGTTTGCCTTCAGTTCGGGCATAACCACGATCTTGGATAGTTGAAATAATCGCTGCATAGGTTGATGGACGACCGATACCGCGTTTTTCTAATTCTCGCACTAAACTGGCTTCGTTGAAGCGAGCGGTGGGTTTAGTGAAATGCTGCTTAGGCTCCACATGATCTAAGGTCAAGACTTCACCGGCCTTCAAATCTGGCAATAGGTGATCATCTTCATTCTTAGCCTGTGCCGTCATGGCGCGTAAATGACCATCAAAACGGATCACACGGCCTTTGGCTTTCAGTTCAAAATCACCACACGCGGCAATCAAGGAACTACTGGTAAATTCGGCGTCGGTCATCTGACATGCCATGAAGCGCTGGCGAATCAGTTCATACAGTCGTAACGCGTCTGCATCCATCGATTTAAGCTCACCTGACGTTGTACGCACATTGGATGGGCGAATCGCTTCGTGAGCCTCCTGAGCACCTTCCTTACTACTGTAGGACTTAGGTTCACTAGGTAAATACTTGTCACCATAAATATCGGCAATAAATTCACGGGCAGAATTGACTGCATCCGCGCTTAGGTTGGTGGAGTCAGTACGCATGTAGGTTATGTAACCACCTTCGTACAAACGCTGGGCCATCATCATGGTTTTCTTAACACCAAAACCCAGACGAGTGCTGGCAGCCTGCTGCAAGGTAGAGGTAATAAACGGCGCAGAAGGTCGTGAACGGGTGGGTTTATCCTCACGCTTAGTTATGCTGTACGGCTGCGACTCCAAAACCGCAACCGCTTTCATAGCCTGCTCTTCAGTGACCGGCTTAAACGCGACGCCGTTTTCTTTACTTACCTGAAAGCGAACGTTATCGCCGCCCTTGGAGGCCAAGTGACTAAAAGCCTCCCAGTATTCCTCTGGAATAAAGGCTCGTATCTCGGCCTCACGCTCCACCACAAGTCGTACAGCAACGGACTGAACACGACCTGCGGACAAACCACGAGCAATTTTAGTCCACAAAAGTGGTGACACCATAAAACCCACCACGCGATCCAAAAAGCGACGAGCTTGTTGCGCATCGACTCTTGCCTGGTCTAAGACAGTAGGTGTCTCAAATGCTTCTTGAATGGCCGATTTGGTTATTTCGTTGAAAACAACCCTTTTATAAACGGCACCGGTATCGCCTATTATTTCTTTGAGGTGCCACGCAATGGCTTCCCCCTCTCTATCCAAATCGGTTGCGAGATAGATAGTGTCGGCATCTTTGGCAAGCTTACGTAGCTCATTAACTACTTTCTCTTTGCCCGGCAGAACCTCGTATTGAGCCTCCCAATCGTTTTCGGGGTCTATGCCCATCTTTTCGACGAGCTTAATCTTGTCCTTTTTCCTTTTATGAACAATTTTAGCTTCAGGCAATAATTTACGCGTGATGGCAGCTTGCCGAGCACGCTCTTTGGGGTCCACGGGCTTACGATTCGCCCCTGTTGGCAAATCACGCACATGACCCACTGAGGACTTAACGATAAAATCGTTGCCCAAGTATTTATTGATTGTTTTAGCTTTTGCCGGTGACTCGACAATTACAAGCGACTTACCCATATAGCTGCTAGTTCCCTAAGTTCGCTCAGTTTTAATTGGCACATATATAATGCGCGGCTTTTAATCGGTCAAGCAAAAACCTTATTTTATGCAAAGCTGATGCTAAAATGATTACTTTTTAAACACAATAGCGTCGAATTACAGTGCTACACTTTAAACAAGATTTAGCTGCTTAAAGTGAATACTGCAAATTATATGAGTTATATTTTAATCATTATCATCATTTTGGCGGTTCTGGGGGCCTTGCTATTTGCCCACAGACTCACCCAAAAAGAGAAGCTTAGTCGAAAGATTAGCAGCCAGGCGAAACGCATGCTGCATCGCGCAGATGAGATATGGGAAATTGCAGAGGGAACCACCTCTCTCATACACGCTCCCGACATCATCGAGGCGCTAATGGACTTCTATATTTATCAAATTCGCCGCCGCGAAGAGGTACTTAGTTGTAATGACACTGACAGCCTAATTCAGGCTGCCGAAGAATTTAAAACCAAGCTTGACAGTAGCACCGTCAAAAACGAATTAAAAAATGATCAAGAGATAAACCAAGCTAAACGTGCTTTTTCACGTACCAGCAAAGCATTAAGAACAGCGCTCGACAAAAAACTTATCTCAGGGCACAGCTGCGTGTCCATGCGCAACGCTTTAAAGCGCCGAACCCTAGACCTACAAGTAGACGCCTACGAGCGCTTAGGCGACGCTGCAGGTGAACGCCAAGATCCGGCTGTTGCCACCAATTATTACAAATTTGCCAAAAAGCTACTGATTGAATCAGATTTAAAATTTGATGGAAAAAACGAACGAGTAAGAAATATCACCGAAAAAACACAGACCTTATTTGGCAATACCGTAGAAGACCAACTTACAAGAGGGCTAAAAAAGGAAAATGACGCAATGGATGAGCATGGTATTCCAAAAACTATAGAAACCATGCAAGACAAGAAGAACTTCTAAACCTTTAATCTGCTTTAATTAAATTGAATCTAGGCTTTGATACACCATCCACAACCACTGCCTCTTGAAACATATCAAGCGGCCTTACCCAGTAGCCGTATTCGCCGTAAAGCGCTTGATAACACACCAACCACTCTTCAGTTTCGCTATGCTGCACACACGACATTACTTTATAAAGTGCACCTTTGTAATGTTTGTAAATACC
>JAPYOO010000480.1 GCA_029938135.1 Bermanella sp.
CCCAAACCCCAATGAAGCTAAGTGTGATGGCCCCTGTGCACTGCCACTAGACAAGTTAGAGCCGTATTTGGCTCAGATGAAAGCTGTGGATGATTTGGTTAAATCGTTTGCCCCTGTCATTATAGAGTAATAGGTTGGTTGCAGTATTGAATAACAACTTAAGCGATTCTTAGGTGGTTATTCAAGCTGTTTTCGACGTGTGCGCTGCCGTGTCTGTGTAGTGCTAAAATAATAAATGCCTAATAATAATAAGAACGAATGGATAATCAGTTTTTCACCTCCTCCCGAGGAATTGCCAATAACCCTCAAGTTAAAACCGTTTTAAAAGCGAATAAAGTTCGTCTTTTACCTTTGTTTACTTCGTTAAAACCTTTGTCGTCTATTTTTGTAGGCTGGGGTTATAAACCTACCGCGACTAAAGCCCGCGCCCTATCGCAATCATTAAACCGGCCCTACTGGGCATTAGAAGACGGCTTTATTTCTTGGCTAAATCACCCCTCTAAGGCCAAACCCTATGATCGTCTCTCTTATATTATTGATAAACACGGAATATATTACGACGCATCAAAACCGTCTGGTTTAGATGCCTGTTTAGCGTCTTGCACTAACTTTAATCAAGCCCGTATAGATCAGCTGTTACCGCAATTAATTAAACTTAAAATCAGTAAATACAATCAAGCTAGATGCGATTTTCCTGTTTGGCTTAGCCAGCTTAAACAAAGTGCTAAGCCTGTCATTTTATTGGTTGATCAAACATTTAACGACGCCTCAATTGAATATTCGGGCGGTGGTGAACACAGCTTTAAAGAAATGCTGGCCTGGGCGCTAAATGCGTTAAAACATGATTCATCTGCGAATGTGGTCATTAAAGTGCACCCAGATGTAATTTTGGGCAGTAAAAAAGGCTATTTATATGGGTTGTTGGGTAATATTACCGACCCAAACCTTGAAAACCGAATACAGGTGTTAAGCCAAGATGTTTCCCCCACTGACCTTATTGCCATGTGTGAACAGGTGGCTACCGTAAGTAGTCAGTTGGGGTTTGAGGCTTTATGGCAAGGTAAAAGCGTCACGTGTTTTGCTTGGCCTTTTTATGCAGGCCGAGGATTAACACAGGATTTAGCGTCAGCTTCGTTGGGCTATGATCGTGCTCCTGCAACCTTAGCTGAGCTTGTTCATAGTGCTTTAATTTTATACCCCAGTTATTTGCACCCTGATACACAGTTGCCCTGTGAAATAGAAGATATTTTAAATTACCTACAGGCGATTTTTTTATGCCGCCAACTACATTGTGATCATCTTAATATTCACAATGTCAGTTTATGGAAGCGCAGTTTTATCCCCGAATTTGTGGCTCAATCCGCGTCTAATTTAAAGTATGTTGCAGGTGTGAATAAGACTATAAAAGCAGGCGTTGGTGATAGCGACAGTAGGCATTTAATTTGGGGCATGAAATCCCCAGAGTTTGGTCCGCAAGATAACGTTTGGCGCATTGAGGATGGTTTTATTCGCTCGGTGGGTTTGGGTGCCGATTTACGCCGGCCAACGTCCTTAATTATTGATGACTTGGGTATTTACTATAATGGTAAGCAGCCTTCACGATTAGAAGAGCTGCTAAATAATTACTCAATGAACGAATATGAGTACCAGCGCACAGCCAAACTCATTAGAGATGTTCAAAAAAGCGCCATTACCAAATATAATGTGGAGTCTACTCAAACCGGCGAGTTAACCCGTTTGAAGAGGCGTGCTGGGGACCAAAAGGTAATCTTGGTTA
The DNA here is from genome assembly GCA_029938135.1 of Bermanella sp. GTDB lineage: Bacteria > Pseudomonadota > Gammaproteobacteria > Pseudomonadales > Oceanobacteraceae > Bermanella. The sequence continues at coordinate 1,778 of JAPYOO010000480.1, forward strand.
CCGGGCAATATCAACAAGACCTTTCAATGCAGTATGGAACACGTGATATAAAAACCAATATGGCGTTACTTCAGCAAGTTTCACAAGACTTTCCTGATGCCTTTA